>NZ_JBJDRJ010000003.1:0-161402 GCF_044987415.1 Microbacterium sp. ZW T5_45
CGAAGGACAAGTCGTCACGAACTGGATGAAAGCCCTCGAACAACTCGCCCTCGTCTATCCCGAGCGCATCGAGCCCTACCTCTAACCGTGAGACCCCGACTCCTTACACACACAACTTGACAAGCTCTGACCGTGACCTGGATGCGCGCCTGGACCGCGGCGGCCGCATCCCCGACCGCCGCACTCGGGACACCGGCGAGGAGCAGGTCGGTGAACACGTCCGCCCGCACCTCATCCCGGGTGCGGGTATCCGCAGGCAGGTGTTCGATGTCGTCGTCGGGGTCGCGGGTGAACGTCGCCCCGTCGGCGCTGAAGATCACCGCCTCGTCATCGAGACGATCATGCTCATCCAGGCGCGGGTCCCACGGGTCGAGATCATCCGCACGCAACGACCCATCCGCGTCGGGCTCCGTGGTGTCCAGGACGGGTTCGCGAGCGTCACGGTCCGCGATCACCTGCTGCGACATCCGCGTGATCCGGTCCTGAATCGCGACCGCGATCCACTCCGGCAACACCGCCGTCAAGATCGCCAGCCCATCGTCGAGGGACCGCACCGTCACCGACCGCTCCCGCGCCGCACGCTTATGACGACCCACGACGGTCTCCCCGACGAGCGAGGACGCGACCTCCCGCGCATGCACCCGCGTCCGCGACGCCGTATCCGTCTCTGCGACCGGAAGCACCGCGGCCTCAAACAGCCCCATCAACGCGGCATCCGCCCGCCCCGCCGAGATCGCTTCCGCGACCACTTCCGACACCCGTGCGATCTCCCGCACATGCGCGGCCGACAGCTTCCCGGCCTGCGCGGCAGCACGCACGGCGGGGAGCCAGTCCCGCACCCGACGGGCATCCGTGAACGCGTACTCCATCGACCCCTTGGACACGTGGCCTGCGGCGGAGAACTCCGCGACCATCGATCGGTAGATCGCATCCCGATGCCGCGGGAACTCGACCACGTCCCGATCATGCTGATCGACCTGTTCCATCAGCAGACCCGCCGCGACCGCCTCCAACGCCGCGATCCGCTCCCGCACCTCGACCCAGGACGCGAGAATCCGCTCACGCTCCCGGAACTCGAGATCCAGATCACACGGGGTATCCATGAACCGAGTATAGAACAAAACTACGAATAACGGAAGAGGATCGCGGTGAAATATATGACACGAAAGCACGAAGACGCCCCCAGAACAAGAGCTCTCTGAACGTCGTGGCGCGACGTTCAGCCCCGAGGAGAAGAGGTGCCGGCTCCGGCCTCGACAAAGGTGAGCCCTCGACGACCGAACGGGCAGCCCACCCCCGCGCAACGCGCAAGTGCCGAAAGGCGCAAGGACAGCTGCGCTCGGTTCCGCTGCCTCGACGCGCATCCACGCGGTCGAACCGGAGGTGCGAATGGGCCGACCTGTACGCCGGGTTCAGAGCGTATCTGATTGGCCAGTGTTGCCGATGACGGGATTCGCGCTCTGATCTGGGATCGAGTCAATGAGCGGTATTGGACGCTGTTGCCACAGACCGGGACTTCTGCGGACTATCTGCGGACTCGGCGCGGACTGATAGCACCGTATCTATGGCATCCCGAGTGCGGTCGTCGGAATCCGCCCACAGGTGCCCGTACGTGTCGAGCGTCTCCGATGCCGACTTGTGCCCGAGCCGCGCCTGCACGGTCTTCACGGACTCGCCGTAGCGGATGAGCAAGCTCGCGTAGTAGTGACGGAGTGCATGCGCGCCCGTGCCCGTCTCCGAGTCCAGACCGGCAACCGCGGCTGCAGGACGCCACATGCGCCCAAACCGCTGCCGGGTGATCGCTCGCCCCATCCAGGTGAACAGCAGCCCGTCAGCGGCGACGTCGTACCGCGCGAGGTGATCGTTCAGAGCGGTCACGACGACGCGCGGGAGCGGGATGACTCGGCGTGATGCTTCGGTCTTCGGTGCCGCGAATTCCGTCTCGCCGTGCTCGCGCGTGACGAGCTGCCTGTCGACGGTGACCACAGGGTTCTTCCCGAGCAGGCGCAGCCGGTCGCGGGTGAGTCCGAGCATCTCGCCCTGACGCATGCCGGTTCCGGCACCGAGAATCACGAGCGCCCGGAACATGTCGGGAACGGTGTCCTCGAGCATCGTGACTTGCTCGGTTGTCAGCGGCCGGATGCGGGACTTCTCGACGGTCGGGAGCTTGATCCGCTTGCACGGTGACTCGGCGAGCTTCCGGTCGTGCACAGCGGCGCGGAACACCGACGCGACGATCGTGTAGACCACGCCGACTGTCGCGGGCGCGAGCGGGGCTCTGTCCGCCGTCTCGTCGCCGATGCTGAGGCGCTTCACCCAGCCCTGAACGGTCGTCGTCGTGATGCTGCCGAGGCGCAGATCGCCGAGCACGGGGTAGGCGTGTCGTTCGAGGTGGCCGGCGTACAGAGTGGCCGTGGCCGGCTTGTGGACCTGGGCGGCGAGCCACGCTTCGGCGTATGCGCGGAAGGTGCTCTGCGCGGCCTTCGGGTCGACGTACTGGCCGGTGACGACGGATGCTGTGACCTCGTCGAGCCAGCGCTGCGCGTCTCGTTTCAGCTTGAAGTGGCGGGCATGCTCCTTGCCTGCGTTGTCGCGGTAGCGGGCTCGCCAGACACCGTCAGGCCTCTGTTTGATGCTCGCCATCGTCAGAAACCTCTCTCACCGAGAACAAGAAGCCTGGCATACCGTCGTCATCGAGGTCACTGGCCGAAACAGTGCTCGACGTTCGGGCAATCGCTCCACGGGCGACAACCTCGAGTACTTCGATGAGATCGGCCCGCCTCTCCCCCGTGGCTTCGACGACCCGATCTGGCGCATATCGAGTGAGAGTCGATACCGTCCAGCGCATCCACTGCTTCCAGTCAGCATCGCCTTCCTTCCCCCATAGCTCGTCTGCCGCGTCGGGATTGACGTCAAGCAGCGTGGCGAAGTGGTCAAGCTGACCAGCCAAACCCGTGAGCTTGTAGAGCACGTCGTCGGTGCTCTTCTGGATAGCGCCCCACGCCCTACCAAGCTCTTCGACCGGAGACCGCTCGGCGCCTGGCAACAGGTCTTGAAGAGGAACCTGCAACACGGTCGCAATCGCCTCCGCCTCCTGCAACTTCGGAGCTCGCTTCCCCTGTTCGAGGCGAGAGAGCGCAGCCGAGTCCAGCGATACACCCAGTTTCGAGAGCTCGGCGGACAGAGCCCGCTGGCTCACGTTCTGAGCCGTTCTCGACGACGCCACCTTCTGGCCGAACTCACGGTCATACTCCTGCTCTGCTGTCACAAACTCAGCATACCTACTTGACAACAGCACACAACCCCAAATAGCGTTGGCCATGTCGACAGCATGCTGTCGCTTTCACACTATTGAGAGGGTCGACATGACACAGGAACGAACCGCATTCGGAGATCTGATGACCGTCGAGGAGGTCGCTGATGCGCTACGCCGCACGGTCTCATCGGTGCGTTGGCTCATCCACGACAAGCAGATCAAGAGCGGGAAGATCTCCGGCCGCAGGATGATCCGCCGCAGCGACCTCGAGGCCTACATCGCAGCGGCATTCGAGGAGCAGGTGTGAGCGTCGAGCGGTACGTGCTGCCGTCCGGCCGCATCGCGACGCTGGACACCTCCCAGCCAGCGTCGGCTGTCGCTGAGGCGCGGCGCACGCTCGTCGAGGGCTTCGGCGCCGTCCTCGAACACGAAGAAGGCCCCGCAGCGGCGGCAACCGCTGACGAGGCCGAGAACGCATCTGACCCCATCCCAGGAGAAAGCACGAACATGGACATCATCTCAGACACCACCGACGCGCGCGAGGGCGAGCCGATCTTCCCGATCTACGGCCCCACGGATCCTCGATACGCCGAGCTCGCCGCCTTCTTCGCCACCAACCGCGACAAGTTCACTGCCGAGGACGGCACGTCGACCGCGGACGTCGACCACTTCGAGCCGAGCGAGAGAGCCGCGTGGCATGAGCACTACTGCCGGGGCAGGGAGTGGCGCGACATCTACCACTCGCCCAAGGTGTTCCCCGAGTTCCCCAATGTCACGCCGGCGCCGTGGGTGCAGTCGGTGGAGGAACGGGGCGCGTCGATCCCCGACGATGACGCCGAGCAAGGTGACGAGCCTGTGATCGCGTGGGTGCGGCCGATCGACGCGGAGTATCACCCGGTGATCGAGCAGGAGCTCACCTATCGGCCGGACACGGACGAGGTGGTGATGGGCGAGTTGACGCTCACGATGTGGGTGGACGGGAACACGCAGATTCGGTTCACGAGCGTGCAGGAGGCGGAGTCGTTCGCCCGTATCGCTGCGTGTGCTGCGCTCGAGTTCGCCGCGGTTTCTGTCGCGCTGCAGCAGCGGGAGGTGTGCTGATGCGCGCCACGGCGTTCACGCTCGCGCAGGAGCTGACCCGCACGGCGACGAACACCGAGTTCGGTGACCTTCGCGACGACATGGTGACCGAGATCATCCACCGCCGCGTGCACGAGGCCCCTGACACGTCCGCCGAGGTCGTCGAGGGAGCGCTGCGGATGCTGTGCGTCACCGTTGCCGTGCTCGCAGACGAGATCGCCGAGACGGGCAGGCTGCGCAACATCCTCGACGAGCTCATGAGCCGTCCGAACTTCGACGAGCTGCTCGACCTCGTCCACGCGTTGGAGACGGCGCCTGCCACTCCAGTGGTGGTCGTGGAGGCCGCAGGGATCACCGTGCGGCACAAGGCCCCTCTGACGCGAGCTGAGGCCCGTCATGTGGCGATGCGGCTGTTAGAGGCGGCGACGGCTACTGAGCGTGTTCTGCGGCGTCCTGCGGGCGTCGACGAGGCGCACCGCGACCGCGAAGGTGGGGTGTAAGTCGTGTGGCGCGCATGCCAGCCGATCGGATGCTCCGCAGCAAGGTGCTCGCGGATCTTCCCACCACGCCAGGGCAGAGTCTCGTGCTGCTCTGCCTTCGGAGCCACGCGGACGCAACCGGTGTCTCGTGGCCGAGTCAGGATCTCATCGCGAAGGAGACCGGTATGCAGCGATCCGGTGTCCGCAAGGCGCTCGATGCGCTCATGGAGAAGGGCATCATCCAGCAGCTCTCGGCGGGCAGCCAGGGCAGCGGGAACTCAGCGCACTATCTGGTCAAGTTCAAGGGCGAGTTATGGGCCACTGGGTAGCCCATACTTCGGGCCACTGGGTATGCGATACAGCGGATCCGCCTATGGGCCACTGGGTAGCCATGAAGTAGATACCTCTCACGTCACACGCTCTGCCGGACTCCAACGACTTCGTCTCGCGCGTCCCGCGCATCGACCAGAGCGAGCATTCCCCTCGAACAGATCGATCATGAATCCCTCATCGCTGATCGGGCGGCTTGCCGCTCGATGCCCCGCCGGCGAGGCGGCTCAAGGCGAGATGACGCTGGGAGCACGGCAGCACGCCCCATCTCACCTCTGCAGGTGCTCGCGATCTTGCCGCGTCCCCGCGGCGCTGGCCAATGATGGAGAGGTGGCAGGATGCATCCGTGATCGTGCCGGCCGCCGGTATCGGGATGGTCTGACGGGGTCGCGTCCAAAGGTGACTCACGAGGCGATCGCGTGAGTGCGTCGAGGGATGAGCGTCTCGCCGCGGCGCTCGCGATCAAGAAGCTCGACGGGTTCACGGAGCAGATCGTGACGGTCGTCGAGGACGTGGACGGCGTCCCGATCCATGTCGACGAGATCTACCAGCAGACAGTGGTCTTCCTCCCCGAGGCGTTCGGGGTGACGGAGGCCGACATCGAGGCCGCGGAGCTCATCGAGTCCGCAGCAGAACAGGAGTCAGAATGACCGATACGACTGGCGCTGAGGGCGCCGCAGAGGGTCAGGAGCCGATCGAGCCTGTCGAGGGTGAGGAACAGCAGCAGGAGCCGCCGGCAGAGCCGCAGGAGTCCGTCGAGCCGGAGAAGAAGGGCAATGCGGAGGCCGCGAAGTATCGGACGCAGCTGCGCGCCGCGGAGGCGACGATCGCGGACCATGAGTCGCACATCGCTGAGCTGCAGGAGCACGTCATCGTGGGCCTGATCGCCGACCGCGTGGGCGACCCGAAGGTGTTCGGGAAGCTCGTCGACCGGGAGGCGTGGGTCGGTGAGGATGGGCGTATCGATCTGACCAAGCTCGACGCCGCGGTGGCGCAACTGCTCGAGGATCATCCGTCGCTGAAGCCGCAGCGGGTGCAGCCTCGGACGAAGCCGCAGCCGGGGCGGGGTACGCCTGTCCAGGGTCGTCCTGCCGAGCGGCCGAGCAAGCTCGAGCGGGCATTCGGGGACTCGGGCCGCCGGTGGAGCGACGTCATTCCAACTCGGCGCGGCGGCGGCGATCCTGCCGTCGAGGCGAAGTCGAGCAAGGTACGATTGGAGGTGAGCAGGAACCCGGATCAGTGATCCACACCTGACTCCCGAAGCTCCTGAGGGGCACGCGAAGCGGCAGGGCCGCAACGTGACACCAGCCACACGGCACGTGTCCATCGCGTGCCCCTCATCCTTTTGGAGCTCGCATGTCCATCACCACCAACACCGACGACGTCTCCGGCCTTCTGCCCGACGACTACGGCTCGCTCATCGTCCAGCCGGTCACCGAGGCGTCGATCGCCTTCCAGGTCGCTGACGTCATCCCGACCTCGCTGCACCGCTACGTCATCCCGCTGGTCACCGAGGACGCCACCGCATCATGGACCGCCGAGGGGCAGGAGATCGCGGAGAGCGACCCCACCTTCGACAAGCTCGTCGTCGAACTCGCGAAGCTCGCCGGCCTGACCGAGACCACAACCGAGATGCTCGAGGACTCGGACCCCGAGGCAGGCGACGTGATCGGCGCGAGCATCGCCCGTGACATCGCGAAGAAGGTCGACCAGGCGTTCTTCGGCAACCTCGCCGCACCGGCACCCAAGGGCCTCGGATCGATCACCGCAGACGTGAACACCGTCACGGTCACCGGCGGGATCCTCACGAACCTCGACCCGTTCGCCAACGCTCTGTCGCTCAGCGAGCAGAACGGCGGCAGCATCCAGTCGTTCATCGCCAACCCCTCCGATGCGCTGCTCATCAGCACGCTGAAGAAGCAGGCTGACAGCATCGAGCCCGTCCTGAACATGAACGTCTCGCGTCCCGGCGCGCAGTCCGTGTTCGGCGTGCCCCTGCTCCGCAGCCCCGCGGTCCCGGTCGGCACGATCTGGGGCGTCGACCCGACCTACGCGAAGGTCATCCTCCGCAAGGACGTCGACATCGACACCAGCGAGCACGCCGCGTTCACCCGCGACGCCGTGCTGATCCGTGCCGTCATGCGCCTCGGCTTCGGCTTCCCGCACCCCAAGGCACTGAGCCGCATCCTCATCACGGCCTGAGCCGATGCCACACGCTCACGACTGGGAGCGCCTCCCGAACCCACCACGGGACCGGGTGAGGTGCGGAGACTGCGGCGTCTACGCGCGGGCAATCGCACCGTTCCGCACCCAGACCGGCGCGTGGCGCTTCGAGCTCGAACCAACACCGTCCGTCGACCCGGGGGTATGACCCAACCTCGGGTCGACGGGACACCTCCCGCCCGGCGTGGCCGCGTCTCTCTCCGACACAATTCGCGACCTGTTCGCATTCGTATTGGTTCGCATTTGCCCCGGAATCTCGCGGTTTTCGCGGGGTAACTGTGTCATTTCCCGTTTCCCATCTGTGTCAGGCCGTCTGACCCATTCCCCGAAGCACCAGGAGGTGCGTGCATGTCTCAGGTTGCCGTCGCAGAGGTCGCTGTCGTCCCCGTGTTCAAGGGGTTCCGCTCCCAGGTAACGAAGGAGACGAACGCCAGCGGCAAGGCTGGCGCACAGGGCTTCTCGCGGGCGTTCGCGACAACGGGCACGGACTCCGGGAAGCAGGTCGGCTCCGGGTTCAAGAAGGCGTTCGAGCAGTCCGCGAACGGGGCATCCGACAAGGTCACGAAGCAGCTTGAGGCGGACGTCGCGAAGGCATCGCGAGCACTGTCTCAGGCGCGTCTGAAGGAACAGGACGCGATCGGGAAGGTGCGTGTCGCTCAGGCGCAGCTGAACGAGGCGAACGAGAAGTACTCGGAGGACTCGTCCCAGGCGATCCGTGCTCAGGAGCGTCTCGCAACAGCTTCCCGGCAGCTGAAGGAAGCACACGACGGCACCGAGAAGGCCACAGACGGGCTCAAGAAGGCCCAGGGTGAGCTCGCGCGCGCTGCGGATGACGCGGGCGACGAGCTCGCGCAGGCGGGCGACAAGGGCATCAACGGGTTCCGGTCGAACGTCGTCGGCGGGGTCAAGGGGTTCGCGGGTCCGCTGATCGCGGCTTTCGCGGCGCTCGGCATCGGGAACATCGTCGCGGATGCGTTCGGGCAGGCGAAGGATTTCGTCCTCGACGCGATTGGTGCTGCGTCGGATCTTGAGCAGTCTGTCGGCGGTGTCGACGCTGTGTTCGGTGACCAGGCGGACGCGATCCATGAGTGGGCGTCGGAGGCGGCGCAGTCGGTTGGTCTGTCGAAGAACGCGTACAACGAGTTCGCGACGGTCATCGGTTCCCAGTTCAAGAACATGGGCATCCCGATGGATCAGGTCGCAGGTAAGACCGACGACCTGATCGGGCTCGCTTCGGACCTCGCGGCCACTTACGGCGGGACAACGTCCGAGGCTGTGGAGGCGCTGTCGTCGCTGCTCCGTGGTGAGCGCGATCCGATCGAACGGTACGGCGTCACGATCTCTGATGCGACGTTGGAAGCCCGCCTGTTGGCGAAGGGCCTCGGCGACCTCGAGGGGCCTGCGAAGGATGAGGCGAAGCGTCAGGAAACGCTCGCAGCGCTGTACGAGCAGACGGCGGATGCTCAGGGCGGCGCCATTCGTGAGCAGGACTCCTACGCGTCGATGGTGCAGCAGAACTCGGCGAAGTGGGAGAACATCTCCGCGACGATCGGTGACAGCTTCCTGCCGATCGCTGAGAAGGTCGCGGGCATCATCGGTGACGACCTGATGCCCGCGATCGCGCAGCTTGCCGAGGACAAGGGCCCCGAACTCGCGGAAGCGTTCGCCGACGTCCTCCCGAAACTCGCAGAGCTCGCCGAGGACGTCCTGCCGTTGCTGCCTGGCCTGCTGGAGTCTTTCGCGGATGCCCTCCCGGCGATCATCGAACTCATCGGGTGGCTTGCTCCGCTGATGGTCGACGTGACGAAGGCAGGTAACGACCAGATCGGCATGTACGAGGCGATCTTCGGCCTGCTCTCTGGGGACACCTCCTTCTCGGAGTTCGGGCAGAAGCTGCTCGACTTGGGCGGCCCGATCGGCGACGTTCACCGGTGGGGAGCAGATCTTCTACTCGGATTCCAGTCATGGTTTGGGGAGATCGCGTCCAGCGTGTCGAACAAGATCAACGAGACTGTCGGGTTCATCGCTGGCCTTCCAGGGCGTGCTCTGGCAGCAATCGGCGATCTGGGCAAGACGCTCTACTCGTCGGGGCAGGCTCTCATGGGCGGATTCCTGGACGGCGTGACGTCGATGTTCGCGAAGATCGGCGAGAAGGTGTCCGACGCGCTCGAGTGGGTGAAGGGGTTCTTCCCGAACTCGCCGGCTCTTCGTGGCCCTCTCGCGGGTTCGGGTTGGACGCGGCTTGAGAAGTCGGGTGAGGCGTACTGGGACCAGTGGCTCAGCGGCATGGGCAAGACAGGACCGGCCTTCCCGGCGGCGACCTACTCCGACCCCGAGACGGTGGCCGGAGTTGGTGGCACTGCTCGTGCGGCGTCGCCGGCGGTCTCTCGTTCCGTGGTCCAGTACATCTACCCGCAGCAGACGGACCCGCGGCTTCAGATGCGGCAGTGGGGTCGTGAGGCAGAGAGGGCGTTCTCGGCATCATGAGCTACGGCGACGACCTGAAGTACCAGGCGCTGCTGCTGATCCAGGCGGCGCATTCACATGACGCGTCTGTCGGCGCTGCAGCGTATGAGGCGGCGTGGGACAGCGGCGTCGATCCGATCCATATCGCGCAGTACTTCGCGTCGATACTCGCGCAGGGCACACCTCTGGCGCGTGTGGAGGAGGAGCTCGCGATCGCCGCCGCGGCCGTGGCTGCTGATTTCCCGGATCAGGGCGAGTTGAAGTACCCGTCGCCGCGGGGGAAGTTCCGCAAACCGCGTCGCTGATTCCAGTCGGAATCCGGTCGGAACGCTCAGGCCGCTGCGGGGGTCGCGTTTGAAACGCGACCCCCGATCTCTGCCGGTGTCATGCCGGCCCACATGCCGCCGGTCGGCTTCCCGGCGGCCGCGAACGCCTGGCAGAGGTCGAGCAGCGGGCATGACCGGCAGATGTCACGCATCATTGCGACCTCTTCCGGCTCGCCGTATCGGTCGCGGGTGAATACCTCGAGCCCATCGCATGCCGGCGGGTCTTCTTCCATCGCGGCCATGAGCACCGCGTGCTCGGAGTAGCCGTGGAATGGTGGGAGGTCGGCGAGCACCTGAGCGAACGTCTCTGAGCGCCCCGTAACGTCGTCCTGGCCGTCTGGTACCTGAGTGGGCTGTGAGGCGCCGATTTCCCGTCCCTGAGGCTGTTCAGTGGGGGTTCTGCGGGCACGGAACCTCTCAGGGACCGGAGGGGGTGTCTCGCCCCGCTCGACCGCACGCTTCCGCAGTTGGTAGAAGTGCACCGGGCTCGCCGTCATCTTCCGCCGCCACCACGCGAGCAGAACATCGAGCTCGACGACCCGCACCCGCTGCCCGTCCTGCTCCGTCCACTGCATCGGCATCCCCTGCCGGCGCCACAGCTGCACCGTGCGCTTCGACTTCTGCACCCGCCGTGCAGCCTCGGCGTACGTCAACCACTGAACCTCAGCACCCATCCCCATGACGGCATCGTCGCACGATCGGTTCGCCAACAGCGGTACGGCACGCGTGAGAGGACTCATGCGGACTCTGCGCGGACTTGATCCGACCTGGACTGGGATAAGTCCTGGTCAAAGCCGTAAATGCGAATGGGCCGACCTGTACGCCGGGTTCTGTTCCGGGGTTCTTCGCCCCTTCGACGGCCATCTCTCTCGGCGACACGTTGCCGTGGCACTCTAGCGATCTACCCGAGGACTCGGCGAGCCGCGTCGACATCCTCTGTCTGATCTTGCTCCGGACGAGGTTTACCTGGCGGGCCATGTCACCATGGCCCCCGGTGGTCTCTTACACCACCCTTTCACCCTTACCCCTTGCGGGGCGGTCTGCTCTCTGTGGCACTTTCTCGCGGATTGCTCCGGGTGGGCGTTACCCACCGTCCTGCCCTGTGGAGCCCGGACGTTCCTCGGTGCGGTCTCCCGCCACGCGACCGTCCAGTCGACCCATTCGCCCCACCAGTCTACCGGCGCTACTTCTCCCCCGAGCGCGAGACCCGCAGGTCCAGCGGCACGTCGATCGGGAAGGTGCCGAAGAGCCTACGGGTCGCGACGGCGGCCGCCTCACGCACGGCCTCCGCCGCGGCATCCGCCTGCTCCTCGGGTACGTGCAGGATGACCTCGTCATGCAGGAAGAAGGCGAGATGCGCGCGGCGGGCGAACGGACCGGATGCCGCAGCAGGGGTGGGAGCGGGCGGCAGGGCGTCCAGCCGATGGCGGATCTCGGCGAGCCAGATCAGCGACCACTCCGCCGCGGTACCCTGTACGACGAAGTTGCGGGTGAAACGCCCCCAATCGCGCGCCCGGCGGCGGGCGACGGCGACCTCGCTCTGGTCGACATCGGCGTCGGTCGCACGGGACTGCAGCTGCGACCACTCGACAGACGGGCGGGGCGAGGACCGTCCGAGCCAGGTGGACACGACACCGCCGTCCTCACCGCTGCGCGCGGCATCGTCCACCAGGCTCATCGCCCGCGGGTAGACCTTGCGCAACCGGGGCACGAGTCGTCCGCTGTCCCCCGTGGTCGCGCCGTACATCGCGCCGAGCACCGCGTACTTGGCCTCCTCGCGCGTGGCGACGGCACCCGACTCCACGACTCCGGCATAGAGGTCTCGTCCTTGTGCGGCGCGCGCCATGGCCTGATCCGCAGCCATGGCGGCGAGCATCCGCGGCTCCAACTGGGCGACGTCGGCGACGATGAGCATCCAGCCGGGATCCGCCCGCACGGCCGTGCGCAGACCGCGCGGCAGCTGCAGTGCGCCACCACCCGATGAGGCCCAGCGTCCGGTCACGACTCCGCCGGGAACGTACACAGGACGGAACCGCCCGTCGTGCACCCACTCCGCCAACCACGCCCATCCGTTCGCGCTGAGCAGGCGGGACATCTTCTTGTACGCGAGCAGCGGCTCCACGACCGGATGCTCATGCTGAGCGAGCTCCCACTTGCTCGTGGACTCGACGTGCACGCCGACACGGTGCAGCGCGCGGAGCATCTTGGGCTGGCTGTCGAGGTGGAGCGAGCGATCGCCGAGGATCTCGCGCACGCGATCGCCGAGTTCGACCATCCGGCTCGGCAGACCGCCGCCGATCGGGCGCGTCCCGAGCATCTCTGTGAGGATGCGGTCGTGCTCGACGTCATCCCAGGGCAGCCCGGCGGCACGCATCTCTTCGGCGATCAAGCCGCCGGCCGACTCCGCCGCGCAGAGCAGCAGCAGGCGACCGTCCGTGGACGAGGCGATCACGTCGGACTGCGCTCGATACTGTGCAAGAGCCTGATCGACAGGGTGCTCTTCGACGCTCTCGTCGAACGCATCGAAGAGTGCAGGAGCCTCGACGACCGGCTCCCGCCGCGCCCAGTCGGCGGAGGGTGCCAGCGGGCGGGGAACGATCGCCGTGTCACGCAGAATCGCATGGCAGAGCACGAGATCATGCGTGCGCCCGAGCCGGACCCCTGCCGAGAGCAGCCGAGGGTAGATCTCGCTCGCGGCGCGGATCACCCAGCGCGGGCTCTGCGCACGTTCGCGCCGGTCCACCCATTCGATGAGCTCGGACTCGGACAGATCGCGACGTTCGCCCGCGCTCCCCTCGCCGGTGATCTCGACGACGGCGAACCGTCCGGCGCCGACGGACAGCAGCAGTACGCGCTGCTCGTGCACCGCCGTCATCGCGCAGCGGGGCTGAACGCCCCGCCGGTCACCGCCCGGACTCGTCGGTCCGCGTGGACTCGTCGGTGCGGACGAGGATGCAGCCGCATTCAGGGCACGACACGACCTCGTCGTCAGCCGCCCGCCGAATGCTGTTGAGGTCAGTGCTCGGCAGGACGATGCGGCAGCCCTCGCAGGTACCGGCGGTCAGCAGCGCGGCCCCGGCGCTGTTGCCGGCGCGTCGCGCGTAGTCCGCCAGAAGCGGTGCGGGGAGTACCTCGGTGATGGCGGCCCGGTCACGCGCGAGCTGCGCACCGAGCTCGGTGGCCGCTGCGACGTCGGCCTTCGCCTGTGCCGTGAGCGCGGAGCCTTCGGCGGTGGTGGCGTCGAGCAGCGCCTGCTGTGCGGCGACCGCCGCGTCGGCTTCTTCGACGCGGCCCATCACGTCGAGCTCGGTGTCTTCGAGAGAGCTCTGGCGACGGGCGAGGCTGTCGAGCTCCGATTCGAGCGCCTGCGCCTCTTTCGCATTGGTCGCCGTGGCGAGGCGCTCCGTGTCTCGCGCGCGGCGCTGTTCGACGAGCTTCACATCGGCTTCGAGCCTGGTCAACTCGATGCGCGCATCGTCGCGCACGCCCGTCAGAGCGGTGAGTTCCCGCAGTTGATCCTGACGGATCGAGACGAGTTCGCTGATGCGCGCCGCCTGCACCGGCTTGGTCCGCGCGTGCTCCGCCTGGGAGATGCGCCGATCGATGTCGGCGACGTCGAGAAGGATGCGCTGGTGTTCGGGGCTCGCTTTCACACTGTCAAATGTATCCGGTGCCGACGACGCCCATCACAGCACCTCACCGTCGAGGTACAGCCACGCCCTGCCCTCCCGCACGAAGCGACTGCGCTCGCGCAGCGAACCGCGGGCGTCGCCCTCACGCCAGAACGCCTCGAACTCCACGACGCCCTCGCGGTCGAACGGTCCCCCCGCGACGCGATCGAGGATCAGCAGCCGTCGCCAGACGAGGTCGCGATCGAGATCCAGGTCGGACGGCATCGTCGACGGGTGCCAGGAGCGGCGCAGATGCTCCACGTCGTGCAGCGCGAACGCCGTGTACCGCGAACGCATCAGACGCTCCGCGGTGGGTGCCGGTACTCCGGCGAGGATCGGACCGCAGCATCCGCCGAGCAGGTCGCCGGAGCCGCACGGGCACCGCGCGGAGTCATCGATCATGAGGGCAGGATCACCGAGGTCATGAGAGCCAGCTTGGCCCACTCGGGGAGCCTCCGTCCACCGCGTGGCAGGTGGCGCCGGAGCACCTCGCCCGCCGCCGCGCGGCATATGGAGCAACAACCCGCACCACGGGAGCGTGCCCGGTCTACGCTGAGACGCATCCACCAGTGAAGGAGATCCGATGCCTGCATCCCCCGAGTTCACCGCCCATAACGGGTTCCGACTGCCCGCGATCGGTCTCGGCACGTACGGCCTGTGGGGAGACGCAGGGGCGGATGCCGTCGCCGCAGCTCTCGGTGCCGGGTACCGTCTCGTCGACTCCGCGTTCAACTACGAGAACGAGGGCTCCGTCGGCCGCGGCGTCGCGGCATCCGGTGTCGACCGCTCCGAGGTGATCGTGACGACCAAGCTGCCCGGCCGCCACCACCCGTCGTCGAAGGCGCCGACGAGCATCGAAGAGAGCCGTTCGCGTCTCGCGCTCGATGCGACCGATCTGCACCTCATCCATTGGCCCAACCCGATCCAGGACGAGTACGTCCAGGCGTGGGCGGCCCTGGTCGATGCGCAGCAGCGCGGCGTCGTGCGTCAGATCGGCGTCTCGAACTTCCTCCCGGAGCACCTCGAGCGCATCGAGCGTGAGACCGGGGTGCGTCCCGTCGTGAACCAGATCGAGGTGCATCCCTACTTCCCGCAGAGCGAGCAGCTGGCGTATCACCGCGAGCACGGGATCATCACCGAGGCGTGGAGCCCGCTCGGCAAGGGATCCGATGTGCTCTCGCAGCCGGTGATCGCCGAGATCGCGGCCGCCCACGGCATCTCCCCCGCCCAGGTCGTGCTCGCCTGGCATGTCGCGCGCGAGACCGTCGCCATCCCGAAGGCATCGTCTCTCGAGCATCAGCGCTCGAACCTCGAAGCGGGCACGGTCGTCCTCGACACCGCAGAGGTCGACGCGATCACCGCACTGGGCCGCCCGGACGGACGACTGTTCGACGCCGACCCCGCCACCCACGAGGAGAGCTGAGATGTCGACGACGCAGGCCGGCTGGTACGACGACGGCACGGGAACGCAGCGCTGGTGGGACGGCACGAGCTGGACCGAGACGGTGCAACCGCCGAGCGCCCCGGAACCGGGTCTCGACGGAGTGATCAACCGGATCCAGGCCGAGGCCGTCGCGGGAGCACAGCCTCGCCCCGCGCAGAACGGCATGAGCTACGTGGTTCTCCAGGTCGTCCTCAAGGAGAAGTTCTGGGGATCCGGTTCGGGCAATCTCACCGAACTCGAGCACGCGATCAACGCCCAGGCCGCGCTCGGCTACCGCCTGCACACGATCACGACGTCATCCGGAGGAAGCGCCGGCTTCGGCGGTGGCGATCGCATCCAGGCGACGCTCGTGTTCGAGAAGCTCTGACACTCGGCCTCACGGCACGGCGTGAGAACGGTCAGCCGGCGCCGACGGGCTGAGTCCCCAGCACACGCAGAAGATCGAGTTTGCTCGCCGCCTCGCTCCCCCGCGGGGCGGTGAGCACGATCAGTGCCTGCGCCTCGTCCTCGGTGAGCAGCGCCTGACAGTCGACCTCGATCTCGCCGAGATCGCTCGTGGTCGCGCACGGGATAGACGCGTCGTGCCGTGTCGGGATGCGCGAACCAGCGGTAGGCGCCGCTGCGTTCCATCCCCACCAGGGCGCTGGCATCGCCGAACAGTGCGCGGGCCGCATCGTTCTGGACCAGCACCTCGTCGAGGACGGACACGACGAATGCGGGCGTGTCCGTGAGGCGATCGAGGATCCGGAGCATCCCCGGAGCGACGTAGTCGGAGAACACCGCACGATCGGGCGCGCTGTGACCGCTGACCCGATACAGGTAGTCCCGCTCATCGGAGGTCAGCCTCAGCGCGCGGGCGAGCGACGACAGCATCTGCACGCTCGGCTGCGGACCCCTCCGTTGCTCGAGACGTGCGTAGTAGTCGGTCGACATGGCCGCGAGCATGGCCACCTCTTCTCGGCGCAGGCCTGGTGCGCGCCGACGGGATCCGGTGCTGAGGCCGACGTCGGCCGGTTGCAGCTCCTCGCGGCGGTGCACGAGGAAATCGGCGAGAGCATCACGGTCCATACCGGCAGTATCCCCCGGCGCCTCCGTGCTCATCCAGGGATCGCCGATCCCCGGATGAGCGCTCTCTGCCCGGACTCGCCCGCGCCGCCGATCGTGGAGTCATGAACATCAGCGGAAACATCATCTTCATCCCCGGGGCCACGAGCGGCATCGGCCTCGCACTGGCGAGGGCCTTGCAGGACCGGGGCAACACCGTCATCGTCGGAGGCCGCCGCACCGAGCTGCTCGCCGAGATCGCCGCCGAAGGATTCGGCACCGTCCGCATCGACACCACGGATGCGGACAGCATCCGCACCGCGGCCGACGAAGTCCTGGCGTCTTACCCCGGGATCAACGTGCTCATCACCATGGCCGGGGTGATGCGCGTCGAGGACTGGACCTCGTCGTCGTTCCTGCAGACCGCGGAAGAGACGGTCACCACGAACCTGCTGGGGCCGATCCGGTTGATCGCGGCGTTCATCGAGCACCTGCGGTCGCTGCCGGATGCGACGATCATGACAGTGTCCTCGGGTCTCGCCTTCGCGCCGCTCAAGGTCACGCCGACGTACAACGCCACCAAGGCCGCGATCCACATGCTCAGCGAGTCGATCCGGTTGCAGTATGCGGGCAGTGGCATCCGCGTGCTCGAACTGGAGCCCCCGGCCGTGCAGACCGCCCTGATGCCCGGCCACGAGGACAACGCGTCGGCCATGCCCCTCGAGGCATACATCACCGAGGTCATGGATCTGCTCGAGAACCGGCCGGATGCCGACGAGATCCAGGTCGAACGGGTCAAGTTCCTGCGCTACGGAGAGGCGCGTGGCGACTACGCGCAGGTCGTGTCGGTGCTCAACCGCACGGATCCGCACGGCAGGTGATCGGGTCAGAGCGCTGCGGCGACGGCGTCTTCGACGGTGGCGTGGGCGAATCGGAACCCTGAGCTCTCGAGGACCCCGGGTCGAGCATCCGCGTCGTTGAGCAGCAACGAGTCCGCCGCCGCGGCGCTCAGGCCGAGGCGCAGCGCCCATGCGGGCACCGGCAGCCAGAACGGCCGATGCATCCGTCGGGCGAGGGCCTTGCCGATGTCGTTCGCCGATGCCCGCGTCGGCCCGGTGAGGTTGACCGGCCCGGCGATACGGGTGTCGATCACGTGCCGGATCGCCGCCACCTCGTCGGCCAGCGAGATCCACGGCCAGATCTGCGTGCCTCGGCCGAGCGGCCCTGCGACACCGAAGCGGGTGAGCAGGATCAGCGGCTTGAGCACCCCTTGGCGGTGGATCACGGGTGCGGTGCGCAGCAGGGCGACGCGGGCGCTCTCGCCCGCTCCCTTTGCCGCATCCTCCCAGTCGACGCAGAGTCGGGCGAGGAAGGTGTCGCCGGCGGGTGACGCCTCGTCGAGCACAGCGCCGGGAACGGCGCCGTAGTACCCGACCGCGGATGCCGAGACGAAGTGAGGAGCGTCGGATCCGAGCTCGCGCAGCGCCGTGGACAGAGTTCGCGTCGCGGACATGCGCGACGCGACCAGTTCACGGCGATAACCGGCGGTCCACGGCAGACGTCCGACACTCGCCCCGCCAAGGGCGACAAGCGCATCGGCGCCGTCGAGAACGGCGGGATCGAGCCGGGCCGCTCCCGGCGCCCACTGCACCTCGTCGACGCCGCGAGGCGCGCGCCGCACCAGCGAGGTCACTGCGATGCCGTCCGCCCGCAAGGACTCGGCGAGGGCGGAGCCGATCAGACCGGATGCTCCGCTGATCACGACCCGACCGGTCATGCCGTCGCCTCCGCACCGGTCGAGGGGGCACCGGGCACGTCGAGTTCGTCGAGGGCTGCCGCGAGTGCGTCCGCCGACCGGCGCAACGATCGGAGCTCATCCTCCGAGAACGGAGTGTTCCTCACCGGGATCGCGCCCGCGGCGCTCACGACCGAGGGCACCGAGAGGGCGACCCCGTCGATGCCGTGGAAGTCGGAGAGCACAGTGCTGACGGGCAGCACCGCGTGCTCGTCACGGAGGACGGCTTCGACGATGCGCGCGCTGGACAGACCGATCGCATAGTTGGTCGCGCCCTTGCCGCGAATCACCGCGTATGCCGCATCCCTCACGTCGACGGCGATCTCATCGAGTTCCTCCCGAGTGAGAGCCGGAACGTCTGGCGCCTGCCAGTCGAGCACGGGGACCGAGCCGATGGTCGCCTGGGACCACAGCGGGAACTCCGTGTCGCCGTGCTCACCGACGATCCATGCGTGCACGCTCGCGGTGGAGACCCCTGCACGCTCGCCGAGCTTCCATCGCAGCCGTGACGTGTCCAGCACGGTCCCCGATGCGAAGATCCGCTCGGGTGGCAAGCCGGTCGCCCGCTGGGCGACGACGGTGAGCACGTCGCACGGGTTCGTGACGATCACGTAGACGGCATCCGGTGCGACCTCGAGCAGACGCGGCATCATGCCGCGGATGATCTCCGCGTTCACCTCGGCGAGCTCCATCCGGGTCTGCCCCGGCTTCTGCTTCGCCCCTGCCGTGATCACGACGACGTGCGAGCCGGCGACGGCCGAGAGGTCGCTGCCGCCGGTGATGTCGCTCGACCCGGTGAACTGGGTTCCGTGAGCGAGGTCGAGCACTTCGGCCTCGACCTTCTGGGTCGCGATGTCGTAGAGGACGACGTGGCGGGCCGAGCCGCGGATCAGTGCGGCGTACGCCACGCTCGATCCGACGCTCCCGGCGCCGACGACGGTGAGCTTCGAGTTCTCGATGATCGCCATGTCGTCAGTCTGGCAGTCCGAGGCGGGGATTCCGAGGAAGCGCCGCGGCGCGCGCGACGGCGGTACGGGGCCGGAGGTGATCCGGCACCCGTACCGGAATCACAGGGTGGCGAGGATCTCCTCCATCTCGGCGATCTCCTCGGTCTGCGCGTCGATGACGGTCTCGGCCAGGGCGACGGCGTCGGGGTTGCGCCCGTTGTCGACCTCGTCCTGCGCCATCTCGACGGCTCCCTCGTGGTGCTGGATCATCTGCACGAGGAACAGGGGTCCCGCCTCCGCACCGGTGGCGTCGTCGAGAGCCTGCATGTCGGACTCCGACATCATGCCGTCGCCGTGGTCCATGCCGCCCATGGCGGAAGCGTCGACGCCCCAGTCTTCTAGCCACTCGTCCATCAGCTGGATCTCGGGCCGTTGCGCGGCTTTGATCCGCTGAGCCAGGGCGACGACGCGCTCATCGACGCCCTCTTTGCCGAGGAGCATGTCGGACATCTCGATCGCTTGCTCGTGGTGCTGCTTCATCATGCCGGCGAACATGATGTCGTCGTCGTTCGCCTCGGCGGATGCGGGGGCGGAAGTGCTGCTGCCGCCGTGGTCCATGCCGCCCATGTGGTCGGTGGATGTGGTGCTCGCGCAACCGACGAGGGCCAGCAGGGCGGCGAGGCTGAGTGCGGCGGAAGCCACCGAACGGGTCTTCATGATGTTTCTCTCCAGGAGTCGGTGATCAGGCACCCCGCGGGTGCGGGGCACGGAGACATGGCCCGCTGAGCGCGGGCATGCCCCTGGTCACGTGCGAATGATGCAGAGAGCGGTGAGAGAGGGCGGCGCAAGCGGGCGTTGAGCGCTCGGATGCCGTGTCGGGGCGGTCGACCGGCCGAGAGCGGAACCGAACGGACGGCGCCATGCAGTGGACCGAACGACCAGGACGGCGACGACGAGCAGCGCGAGCACGCACGCGATCCCGCCCATGCCGTCGTCATCGGCGCAGTTCGCACACTCCGCTGGCACCGCACCGGGAGAATCGCCCACCGACAGCTCAGCGGGGTGACCGCCTGTGTGGGCGGTGCCGTTCTCCGCGGCGACGGTGCGAGCGTGGCCAGACGCCGTGACGTGAGTGCTCACCGAGTGCATCGCGAGGAGCCCGAGGATCACGGCGACGGCCACCACGACGACGATGAGAAGGGTGCGGTCGAGCGCGCGGTGCGTCGTCATGCGTCGCGCAATCGTGATCAGCATCCTTCCGCCTCCTTCTCGTCGGCCTACTTCTCGATGACCGCGTCAGGGGAGAGACGCAGCCGACGCAGCAACTGCGCGTTCAGCGCGACCACGATCGTGGAGAGAGACATCAGCACCGCGCCGACGGACATCGGCAGCACGAACCCGATCGGTGCGAGGACTCCCGCAGCGAGGGGCACGGACAGGAGGTTGTACCCGGCCGCCCACCACAGGTTCTGCGTCATCTTGCGGTAGCTGGCACGGGACAGCTCGATCACGGACAGCACCGAGCGGGGATCATCGCTGGCGAGGATGACGCCGGCGGATGCGATCGCGACGTCCGTTCCTGCACCGATGGCGATTCCCACGTCGGCCTGCGCGAGCGCGGGGGCGTCGTTCACCCCGTCACCGACCATGGCGACCTTCCTCCCCTCGCCCTGAAGCTGCTTCACGGTCGCTGCCTTGTCCTCGGGGCGCACCCCGGCGAAGAACCGCTCGATGCCGAGATCGGCCGCCACGGATGCCGCGACGGCCTCCGCATCCCCCGTGATCATGACGACCTGCACGTCGCGGTCGTGCAGGGCCCGGACGGCGTCGCGCGACTCGAGGCGGACCTCGTCCGCCAGTCGGAGCGCGCCGGCGACCGCGCCGTCGACGAGGACGTGGAGGATGATCGCTCCCTCGGTGCGCCACTGATCCGCGATACCCAGTTCCGCCGCATGCTCCTGTGCGAGCATGTGCGGTCCGCCGACCCGCACGATGCGGCCGTCGACCCGCGCCGTGACGCCCACGGCGGGCGAGGAAGCGAAGTCCTGGGCCGAGGGGACAGCCAGGTCGCGCTCCTTCGCTGCGTTCACGATCGCCCTGGCGAGGGGATGCTCGGAGTCGGACTCGGCGGCCGCGGCCAGCGCGAGCAGCTCGGCCTCGCCGAAGGCTCCTGCCGGTTCGATGCCGGTGACGGCAGGGGTGCCCTTCGTGAGCGTTCCGGTCTTGTCGAACAGCACCGTGTCGACGGTGCGCATGCTCTCCAACGCGAGACGATCCTTCACCAGGACCCCGCCCCGCGCTGCGCGCTCGGTCGCGATCGACACCACGAGCGGGATCGCGAGCCCCAGCGCGTGCGGGCAGGCGATGACCAGTACCGTGATCGTGCGGATCACGGCCTGGTCGGGCAGCCCGACGAGAGTCCAGACGATCGCCGTGATCAGCCCGGCTCCGAGGGCGAACCAGAACAGCCAGCCTGCCGCACGATCCGCGAGTCGCTGGGCCCGCGACGAGGAACTCTGCGCCTCGGCCACCAGCTTCCGGATGCCCGCCAATGCGGTGTCTTCTCCGACGGCGGTGATCTCCACCCGCAGTCCGGAGTCCGTGGCGACCGTGCCGGCGATCACCTGATCCCCGCCCGAGCGGCGCACGGGGCGGGACTCGCCGGTGATCATCGACTCGTCCATGCTGGCCGCACCCTGCACGACCCGTCCATCCGCCGGAACGCGGCCGCCTGGGCGGACCACGACGACGTCGCCGACCCGCAGGTCGGACGGGGCGACAGCGACGGTGTTCTCGCCCTCGACCCTCTCCGCCTCATCCGGCAGCAGCGCCGCGAGGGAATCGAGCGCGGAGGTTGTCTGGGCGAGGGAGCGCATCTCGATCCAGTGGCCCAGGAGCATGATCACGATCAGGAGCGCGAGCTCCCACCAGAAGTCGAGTTCATGATGCAGGAGCCCGATGCTCGCGCCCCACGAGGCGAGGAACGCCACCGTGATGGCCAGGGCGATCAAGAGCATCATGCCCGGTCTGCGGGACCTCAGTTCACTCACCGCCCCCGTCAGGAACGGAGCGCCGCCCCAGACGTACATCACGGTTCCGAAAACCGGTGAAACCCACGTGACCCACGCCGCATCGGGAAGCGAGTAGCCCAGCAGCATCGCGAACATCGACGAGAAGGCGACCACGGGAACCGCCAGCGCGAGCATGATCCAGAACAGCCGTCGGAACTGTCCGACGTGATCGCCGTGTCCGCCATGCTCAGCGTGACCGCCGTGTCCAGCGTGATCCTCATGATCGCCGTGCTGCAGGTGACCTTCGTGGCCGAAGTCGTGCTCACGATCGGCATCCGACTTCCCCCTGTGCGAGCCGGCCCCGTGGGGACCGTGGCCCTGTGAAGTGCTGTGCTCCTGCTGGCTCATCATGAGCCTCCTTCGCTTCCGATGCGTTCAGAGGTGGGCAAGGCACGTCGCCGTTCGTCGACGTCCAGGATACCCCCTGGGGGTATAAAAGCCAAGGGGTGCACGAAGAATTCCCGACGGTCGTCCCGTCCCTGAATGATGAAGAACGCATGCGTGTGAGACATCGACACGCATGCATGTGAGACATGGACGCGCACCGGACAGCGGCGACCGGAGCGCCGGAAGAAGCCTGCGCAGGGAGAAGTCGCGCTCTCGATCGCTCGGAGATGAGGTGGGCCCTGCCGGGATCGAACCGACGACATCCACGGTGTAAACGTGGCGCTCTACCAGCTGAGCTAAAGGCCCTGGTGCGGTCCAGTCTATCCGGATACCGATGAGCACCACGTCCTGCGGAACAGGGCTAGGCTGTGGACAGCACGCGTTGTGCACAGCCGACAAAGGCTGCCCGCGTCGCTTCCCGTTTCCTCGGCATGACCTGCCAGCTTGACGAAAGGCTCCCCGTGACTGTGCACGACCAGGATCCGTATTCCCAGGGCCCGCTCGACAGCGACCCGGAAGAGACGGGAGAGTGGCAGCAGTCGCTCGACGAACTCGTCGACGCGAAGGGCCATGGCCGCGGGCGCGAGATCATGCTCAGCCTGCTCAAGCGTTCCAAGGAGCTGCACCTGGGTGTGCCGATGGTTCCCACCACGGACTACATCAACACGATCGCTCCCGAGAACGAGCCGGAGTTCCCCGGTGACGAAGAGATCGAGCGACGCTACCGCGCGTGGATCCGCTGGAACGCGGCCATCACCGTGCACCGCGCACAGCGCCCTGGCATCGGCGTCGGCGGCCACATCTCCACCTACGCATCGTCCGCCGCGCTGTATGAAGTCGGCTTCAACCACTTCTTCAAGGGACTCGACAACCCCGGCGGCGGCGACCAGATCTTCATCCAGGGCCACGCCTCCCCCGGCACGTACGCACGTTCCTTCCTCGAGGGCCGCCTGAGCGAGGACCAGCTCGACGGGTTCCGCCAGGAGAAGTCGCACGCCCCGCACGGCATCCCCTCGTACCCGCACCCGCGCCTGATGCCGGACTACTGGCAGTTCCCGACCGTGTCGATGGGTCTCGGACCCATCAACGCGATCTACCAGGCGATGTCGAACAAGTACCTCGAGAACCGCGGCATCAAGGACACCTCCGACTCGCACGTCTGGGCGTTCCTGGGCGACGGCGAGATGGACGAGGTCGAGAGCCGCGGCCAGCTGCAGGTCGCCGCCAACGAGGGCCTCGACAACCTCACGTTCATCGTGAACTGCAACCTCCAGCGCCTCGACGGACCCGTCCGCGGCAACGGCAAGATCATGCAGGAGCTCGAGTCGTTCTTCCGCGGTGCCGGCTGGAACGTCATCAAGGTCGTCTGGGGCCGCGAGTGGGACGACCTGCTCGCCCGCGACAGCGAGGGCGCTCTGCTCAACCTCATGAACTCCACGCCGGACGGCGACTTCCAGACGTACAAGGCCGAGTCCGGCGCGTACGTCCGCGAGCACTTCTTCGGGCGCGACGAGCGCGCGGCCGCTCTCGTCGAGGACTACTCCGACGACCAGATCTGGAAGCTCAAGCGCGGTGGCCACGACTACCGCAAGGTCTACGCGGCGTTCAAGGCGGCGACCGAGCACAAGGGCCAGCCGACCGTCATCCTGGCGAAGACCGTCAAGGGTTACGGTCTCGGACCGCACTTCGAGGGCCGCAACGCGACCCACCAGATGAAGAAGATGACGCTGGACAACCTCAAGACGTTCCGCGACACCATGCACATCCCGATCACGGATGCGCAGCTCGAGGAGAACCCGTACCTGCCGCCGTACTACAACCCCGGCCCCCAGGACGAGACGATCCAGTACATGCTCGAGCGCCGCCGCGCGCTCGGCGGCTTCCTCCCCGAGCGCCGCACCACGCACGTCGGTCTGTCGCTTCCCGACGACTCCGCGTACGCGCTGCCCAAGAAGGGCTCCGGAACGCAGGAGATCGCCACCACGATGGCGTTCGTCCGCCTGCTCAAGGACCTGCTCCGCTCGAAGGACTTCGGCCACCGCATCGTGCCGATCATCCCCGACGAAGCCCGCACGTTCGGCATGGACGCGTACTTCCCGACCGCCAAGATCTACAACCCGAACGGCCAGCACTACACGTCGGTCGACCGGGAGCTGCTGCTCGCCTACAAGGAGAGCCCGCAGGGGCAGATCGTCCACGTCGGCATCAACGAGGCCGGCGCGCTGGCCGCGTTCACCGCCGCCGGAACGTCGTACGCGACGCACGGCGAGCCACTGATCCCGATCTACCTCTTCTACTCGATGTTCGGGTTCCAGCGCACCGGCGACGCCCAGTGGGCCGCGGGCGACCAGATGGCGCGCGGCTTCATCATCGGCGCCACCGCAGGTCGCACCACTCTCACGGGTGAGGGCCTTCAGCACGCCGACGGGCACTCGCACCTGCTCGCGGCGACGAACCCGGCGACGGTCTCGTACGACCCCGCCTACGGCTACGAGATCGCGCACATCATGCGCTCCGGCCTCGACCGCATGTACGGCGGCACCCACGAGGACCCGAACGTGATGTACTACATCACCGTCTACAACGAGCCCCTCGTGCAGCCGGCCGAGCCGGAGAACGTGGACGTCGACGGCATCGTCCGCGGCATCCACCGCGTCTCCGTCGGCGAGGGCGACGGCCCCCGTGCGCAGCTGTTCGCGTCGGGCGTCGGACTCCCGTGGGCGCTCGAGGCGCAGGAGCTGCTGAAGAACGACTGGGGCGTGAGCGCCGATGTCTGGTCGGTCACCTCGTGGACCGAGCTGCGCCGCGACGGCCTCGCCGCGGACGAGCACAACTTCCTGCACCCGGAGGAGGAGCCCCGCACGGCCTACCTCACCCAGAAGCTGCAGGGAGCAGAAGGTCCCGTCGTCGCCGTCAGCGATTTCATGCACGCGGTGCAGGACCAGATCCGCCCCTGGGTGCCGAACCGCTTCGCGACGCTCGGAGCCGACGGATTCGGCTTCTCGGACACCCGCGCCGCCGCGCGTCGCTTCTTCAAGATCGACGGACCGTCGATCGTTGTGCGCACGCTGCAGTCGCTCGCCGAGGACGGCGTCGTCGACCGCTCGCTCGCGGCGCAGGCGATCCAGAAGTACAGCCTGCACGACGTCAACGCCGGCACCAGCGGCAACGCGGGCGGCGAAAGCTGAGTCCTCGGTGACGAAGGATTCGTCCCCCGCGGGGATGGACAAGGCCGCGACGCTCACCTGGCTGCGCCGGATCTCCGGCGACCTGGCTACGGCGACGATCAAGCGGCTGGAGGACACGCTCCCCTGGTACGCCGACATGCCACCGGCCCGACGCTCCGCCGTCGGGCTGGTGGCCCAGGCCGGCATCACCTCGTTCATCCAGTGGTACGACGACCCCACCTCGACTCCGTGGATCGCTGCGGACATCTTCGCCGCGGCTCCTCGCGAACTGCTGCGCAGCGTCAGCCTGCAGCAGACCCTGCAGCTGATCCGGGTGACCGTGGAGATCACCGAGGAGCGGGTCGCCGGCAAGGGCGAGTACCTGCGCGAGGCGATCCTGCTCTATTCACGCGATGTCGCCTTCGCGGCGGCCGATGTGTATGCACGCGCCGCCGAGGCCCGCGGACTCTGGGATGCGCGCCTCGAGGCCCTCGTCGTGGACTCGATCCTCACGGGCGAGGCCGACGAGGAGCTTCCCAGCCGCATTGCCGCCCTCGGCTGGCACGGTCACGGCGAGGTCGCGGTCCTCGTCGGCACGACGCCTCCGCAGTTCGACGTCGACCTCGTACGACGCAGCGCTCGCAAGCTCTCCGTCGACGTGCTCATCGGCGTGCAGGGATCCCGTCTCGTCCTCGTGCTCGGACGCGCGCGGGTGCCGGGACAGGATGCCGAAGAGGAGGAACTGGGCTTCCAGGAGATCGCCTCGCGCTTGGAGCCCTCATTCGGCCCTGGTCACATCGTGCTGGGACCGGCGGTCGCCGCGCTCGTCGACGCGAGTCAGAGCGCTCGGGCCGCGCTCGCCGGCTTCGCCGTGGCCCGAGCCTGGCGCAACGCACCACGACCCGTCGAGGCGGATGATCTGCTCCCCGAGCGCGCCCTCGCCGGCGACCCCCTGGCGAAGCAGACCCTCATCGAGCGCATCCATCGGCCCCTGCAGGCCCACTCCACGGATCTCGTGACCACGCTGTGGAGCTATCTCGACAACGGCCGCTCCCTCGAGGCGACGGCGCGAGAGCTCTTCGTGCACCCGAACACCGTCCGCTACCGCCTCAAGCGGGTCAGCGAGGTCATCGGCTGGGACGCGACCGGTCCTCGAGAAGCTCTCATCCTCCAGACCGCACTGATCCTGGGTTCGATCGGTGCCGGCGACCAGATGCGTCGACGCGCGCCCCTGCGGCGCCCTCCGCGCTGAGCCTCACCGCTCCCCGGTACTCCGCGGAGCATCCGTCCCGCAGGCCGCTGTACGCCACGCACAACGGTTTCGCGGAATCTTGTGATGGATCATCCACCGTTTCCGTCGGATCGTTGACAGACTGGGGAGGTGATCGTCTACGCATGCCCCGGACAGGGGTCTCAGACTCCTGGATTCCTCTCCCCCTGGCTCGAACTCGACGGCGTCGCCGACCTGCTGGCCGCCTATTCGGAGGCGGCGGAGGTCGACCTCCACACCCACGGCACCGTGTCGGATGCCGACACGATCCGCGACACCCGCATCGCCCAGCCGCTCATCGTCGCGGCCTCGCTGATCGCAGCGCGCGCCCTGCGCGAGCGCACCGGTACAGCCCCCGAGGGCATCGCCGGGCACTCGGTGGGCGAGCTCGCTGCTCTCGCCGAGGCGGGCGTGATCGACGATCGCACCGCGATGCGCCTGGTCGGGGTGCGCGGCCGTGCGATGGCGGATGCCGCAGCACAGACTCCCACGGGCATGAGCGCGGTCCTCGGCGGCGATGAGGCGGCGGTGCTCGCGCGCCTCGCCGAGCTCGAGCTCACCCCCGCGAACTACAACGGCGGCGGGCAGATCGTCGCGGCCGGCGCACTCCCCGCTCTCGCCGCGCTGGCCGAGGAGCCGCTGCGCGGCACCCGCGTGATCCCGCTGCAGGTCGCCGGGGCCTTCCACACCTCGTACATGGCACCCGCCGTCGATGCCCTCCGCTCAGCGGTCGACGGCGTCGAACCCGCGAACCCGACCGTGCGCCTCTGGACCAACCGGGACGGCACGATCGTCACCGAGGGCGCCACCGCTCTCGACTACCTCGTCGACCAGGTCTCGTCGCCGGTCCGCTGGGACCTGTGCATGGCGTCGTTCGCGGAGAACGGCATCACCGGTCTCATCGAGCTCGCGCCGGCCGGCGCGTTGACCGGCCTCGCGAAGCGCGGGCTGCGCGGCGTGCCGACCGTCGCCGTGAAGACCCCTGACGACCTCGATGCAGCTGTCGCGCTGCTGAACGGAGAAGCGGCATGAGCGCCACCCTGACCCAGCCCACCGGTGCCACGTACACTCGCATCTACTCGTACGGTGCCGCTCGCGGCGAGAACGCCGTGCCCAACGACGATCTCATCGGCCCCATCGACTCCAGCGACGAGTGGATCCGTCAGCGCACCGGCATCATCACCCGCGTCCGCGCCGACAAGGGCACAGATGCGATCGATCTGGCGACGGATGCCGCCGCCGAGGCGATCGCGAAGTCCGGCGTCCCCGCCGACCAGATCGACCTCGTCATCGTGGCGACCATCAGCAACCCGAAGCAGACCCCGTCGGTCGCGGCGATCGTTGCGGACCGCGTCGGATCGAACCCGGCCGCCGCCTACGACATCAACGCCGCCTGCGCCGGCTTCGCCTACGCGGTCACGCAGGCCGACGCCCTCATCAAGTCCGGCGCTGCACGGTACGCGGTGGTCATCGGCACCGAGAAGCTCTCCGACATCGTCGACCCCACCGACCGCACGATCTCCTTCCTGCTGGGAGACGGCGCGGGCGCGGCTGTCGTCGGTCCCAGCGACACGCCGGGTATCGCGCCCGTGGTGTGGGGATCCGACGGTTCGAAGGCGGACGCTGTGGGGATGAACCACACTCTGACCGAGTTCCGCGACGGACAGGCACCGTGGCCGACTCTGCGCCAGGAGGGCCAGACGGTGTTCCGATGGGCGGTCTGGGAGATGGCCAAGGTCGCCCGCGAGGCACTGGACCGCGCCGGCGTCGAACCCGAGGACATCGCCGCGTTCGTGCCGCACCAGGCGAACATGCGCATCGTCGACGAGTTCGCCAAGCAGCTCAAGCTGCCCGAGACGACCATCATCGCCCGCGACATCGAGACCACGGGCAACACCTCGGCGGCGTCGATCCCGCTCGCCACGCACCGCCTGCTCGCCGAGCATCCCGAGCTGTCCGGCGGACTCGCCCTGCAGATCGGCTTCGGAGCCGGCCTCGTCTTCGCCGCACAGGTCGTCGTCCTCCCCTGAGAACGTCACGACCTTCTCTAGACTGTTCCACGGTTCCGAATACAACCCGCAAGAAAGAGGAAGACCACCATGGCTTTCACCAACGATGAGGTCCTCGCCGGCCTCGCCGAGCTCATCACCGACGAGACCGGCATCAACGCTTCCGAGGTCGCCCTCGAGAAGTCCTTCACCGACGACCTCGACATCGACTCGATCTCGATGATGACCATCGTGGTCAACGCCGAGGAGAAGTTCGGCGTCACCATCCCCGACGACGAGGTCAAGAACCTCAAGACCGTCGGCGACGCCGTCAACTTCATCGTCGCAGGCCAGGAGTAATCCCGGCAGGATGCCACCCCCGCCACCCGCGGGGCGTGGCATCCTCCTTCCTGCCCTCATTCGCACGCACCCCGTACGACAAGGAACCACACCATGACCAAGCGCATCGTCGTCACCGGCATCGGCGCCACGTCCGCCATCGGCGGGACCGCTCCGGACAACTGGAGCAACCTGCTCGCCGGCATGTCCGGCACCCGCACCCTCGAACACGACTGGGTCGCGCAGTATGAACTTCCCGTGACCTTCGCCGCCGAGGCCATGGTGCGCCCCGAAGAGGTGCTCCCCCGTCACGAGGCGAAGCGTCTCGACCCCTCATCGCAGTTCGCGCTCATCGCCGCGCGCGAGGCCTGGGACGATGCCGGCGCGCCGGAGGTCGCTCCCGAGCGTCTCGGCGTCGACTTCGCCACCGGCATCGGCGGCCTCTGGACCCTGCTCGACGCCTGGGACACGCTGCGCGAGAAGGGCCCGCGTCGCGTCATGCCGCTCACGGTCCCGATGCTCATGCCCAACGCGGCGGCCGGCAACCTGTCGCTGCAGTTCGGCGCGCGTGCCTACGCGCAGACCGTTGTCAGCGCCTGCGCCTCGAGCACCGAGTCGATCATCCACGCCGTGCACCACCTGCAGGAGGGGCTCGCCGACGTCGTCATCGCCGGCGGCACGGAGTCGGCGATCCACCCGATCACGATGGCGTCCTTCGCCTCGGCACAGGCTCTGTCCCGCCGCAACGACGACCCCGCGCACGCCTCGCGCCCTGGCGCGGTCGACCGCGACGGCTTCGTGATGGGTGAGGGAGCTGCCGCGCTCATCCTCGAGACCGAGGAGCACGCGAAGGCGCGCGGCGCCAAGATCTACGGCTACGTCCTCGGCGGCGGCGTGACCGCCGACGCATACCACATCACCGGCAACGACCCCGAGGGCAACGGAGCGGCTCGCGCCGTCACGCAGGCTCTCGAGGAGGCGGGTGTCACCGCGGGCCAGATCTCGCACATCAACGCGCACGCGACGTCGACCCCTGTCGGTGACCCGAACGAGTACGTCGCGCTGAAGAAGGTGTTCGGAGACCGTCTCGACGAGATCCCGGTCTCCGCGACCAAGGCGTCCACGGGCCACCTGCTCGGCGGCACCGGAGCTCTGGAGGCGATCTTCACACTGCTCGCGCTGCGCGACCGGATCGCCCCGCCCACGATCAACATGACCGAGCAGGACGAGGCCGTGCCCTTCAAGCTCTCCGGTGAGGCGCAGCCCCTCGGTGACGGCACGCTGTACGCGATCAGCAACTCCTTCGGCTTCGGCGGACACAACGCCGTCGCCGTCTTCGCCAGCGCCGCGGAATGACCTCTCGCTGCAGGTGACGAGTGAAGGCCCCGGGATCTCCCGGGGCCTTCACTCGTCTCACGCGTCCGACCCGAGGAGTCGATCCAGAGCGTCGAGGATCGACAGCAGGAGCTTCTCGTCACTGGGGACGAACGCGCGACGGGTCGGCGGAGCATCCGGCAGGCTCACCTGTTCGCCGTTCCTCATGACGCGCGCCGTCGCCAGGTGCACGGAGTACTCCCCCACGAGCACCCGGCGCCCCTCGACGCGCACCCGCGGGTCCGTGCCGTGCAGGTGCTCGACCACGATCCGGCGGACGGCTGCACGGTCCGTCGAGCGCGGATCACCGCGAAGATGCGAGCGCCGGTCCGCGGATGCCGTCTCCAGGGCGCTCGTGCCCACCAGCAGGTCGACGGCTCTCAGCACCTCCGACCCGGTCACCGCCGGAATCTCCGAGAAGGGGACGTCCGCACCCGCGACCCGCGCACGGACACGCTCGGTGATCCCCGTGCCCTCCATCCCGGGGTACACATCGGTGTTCAGTCCGAAGCGCACGAGGGTCGATCCGAACGCGCGCTCGAGCGCGCCGCGGCTCACCCGCCAGCCGTCCGAGAGCGCGACCCCGAGGAGGCGGCGGAGCTCGACCTCGAATCCGGCGAACTCGGCGTCCGACTCGCGATCGGCTGTCGCGTAGTGCTCACGGAAGACCTGCGCGAACGGCTGAACGATCCTCTCGGCCCAGACGTGCTCGCGCCAGATGCGGCGCTCCTCCGCCGACGCCCGCGCCGGGTGCCAGAGCCGGATGACTCCCTCGGAGAATCTGGACTCACCGCCCTCGACGTCGACGCCGTGGATCTCGGGGGCGTCCGGCTGCGACGTTCCCGGGCGGAACGCGGTCCACACGGTGCCGCCGTCGCTGCTGTGCTCGAAGACCAGCACCGACGCGAGCGAGGTCGTCCAGGCAGAGGCAGAGAACGCCCTGTGCCATTCCTCCGGAGACCACCAGGTGTCGATCGCGAACTGGCCTTGCAACGCCGCGAGGTAGGTGCGCTTGCGCGCGGCGGACGATGTGCCGTCTGCCGGCATCCGGAGCGCCACGGTCGCGCGCAGCGGCAGCGTCTTGATCGCTTTCCGGCGCTGCCTCGACAGGCGCGTTACGAGCCCCTTGTGGCGGACGTCCGGAATGACCTCCGTCAGAGCGGCGATCGCTTCCGGTGTGGGAAGCCTCGCCAACCATTGCCCGAGGGCGTGCGTCGCCGCCTGCGAGGGCGCCGTCGCCGCGGTCGTAGGGGCGATCGACACGTCGCGGATGAGGGAGACGACCCGTGGCCCCGCGTCGGGAGCATCCGCGGCGAGGACGACCGCGGCGGCACGGGCGAGCGCATCGACCTCGCGCCGCGTGAACAGATGGTCCGAGTGGTACGCCAGCTCTCCGGCGTGCAACGCGCGAGAGCGACTGATTCCCGACTGCAGCGTCTCGAACGCTTCGTTCACCCGCGCAGGGTTCATCGCCAAGAGTTCGGCGTGCGCGACCTCGAGCTGCTCTTCATCGACGTCGACGCGCTCCGTCCAGACAGACCACGACGTATGGGCGATCGCGGGCACGTTCTCGAGCGCGAGCAGTGAGCGGCGCTCGTCGACGGACCAGAGCCGTGCCTGCGCGAGGGCGAGGAGATGCGGCGACTCGCCAGCGTCGCCGGTATGCGTCGATGCGCCGCCGGACAGGTCGTCGAGCAGGCACAGCAGGGGGATCGTCGGCTCCGGCCACTCCCATGCGAGGCGTGCGGCGACAGAGCGCGTGTGCTCGCTGGGAGCCTCGCGGTGAGCAGCATGGAGATAGGCGAGCACGGCACGAGGCAGGGCGCTCGATGCATCGACCCGCTCCGGCAGATGTGAGCGGACGAGTTCCAGGGCCCAGCCCACCTGCGCATCGGAGAGCTCGATCGGATCGTGCGCTCCGGAGTCGAGCAGCACGGCACCCGCGGCGCGGGCCTCGTCTGACGGATGCTCGGGGACGCCGGGCGAACCGATTCGTCGGCCGAGAACCGTGAGGACGAGGTGCCCCCGTTCCGCCGCGGTGAGAGCGGCGTCGAGCCCGCGCATGCGTTGCTCGAGCTCGCGACGATCATCGCGCGACAGTCGCGGAGCCTCGTGCGCACGGACCCGATCGAGAGCTGACAAGAGGGCGTGATGGGCGGACTGCATGCCGCCCAGGATAGTCAGCGGGTGGCGAGCAGCCTCTGCGAACGCGTCGCCCGCAGGCGCGTGATCCACGTCAGGAACCAGCCGATCAGTGGTCCGACGCCGAAGGCGAAGAGCACGGTCCCGACGCCCACCGGTCCGCCGAGCAGGAATCCGATCACGAGCACGCCGCCCTCGATCAGCGTGCGAGCGAGCCACACCGGCCATCCGGTGCGTCGCACCAGTCCCGTCATCAGTCCGTCCCGGGGTCCTGGACCGAAGTCCGCGGCGATGTACAGCCCCGTCGCGAACGCCAGCAGCACGAGTCCGAACACGAACATCGGCGCGCCGACCCAGACGGACGGCGGCTCGGGGACGAGCAGCAGGGCGAGGTCAGCACTCGGTCCGATCAGCAGCGCGTTGAGCAGAGTTCCCAGCCCCGCGCGCTGACGAAGAGGGATCCACAGCAGCAGGACGACGAAGGCGACGAGGCTCGTGATCAGCCCATAACCGATCCCGGACTGCCCGGCGACACCGAGCGCGAGGACGTCCCAGGGAGACACCCCGATGTTGCCCCGGACCATGAAGGCCAGCGCGACACCGTAGAGCACGAGCCCGACGATCAGCTGCACGAGGCGCTCGACGAGGTCGCGAGGACTGCTCATCGTAATCGGGAGGAAGAGGGAACGGATCTGCATGTGTCTCATCGTGGCCGGTGGTGCGGCTCCGAAGATCAGTCCACTCACTCGAAAGTGGCCTCAACATGGGATACCACTTTTCACCATACTGGAGTCATGGCTTCTCGACTGGTCGCGCATCTCGGTCCACAGGTCCTGGCGGGCGCCTCTGCTCAAACACTGGCCGAGCAGGTCAGAGCACTGATCCTCGACGGTCGACTGACAGTCGGCGAACGATTGCCGAGTGAACGGGCACTGGCACTCGAACTGCGTCGATCGCGGTCGACCGTGACACGCGCCTATGGCCTGCTCGAGGCCGACGGCTATGCCGTTCGGGTGCACGGCGGCGGCACGAGGGTGAGCCTCCCGCACGAGAGGCCCGCTGTGCCGACCGACGACGACGAGACTGCGATCGATCTCTCGATCGCCTCCATGGACTCCACCCCGGGTCTGTACGACGCGACCGTGCGTTCGCTGCCACGGCTCGCGGCGCTCCGCGGGACCAGCGGGTATTCGCTTCGAGGGCTCCCCGAGCTGCGTGAGGCCGTCGCCGCGCGCTTCACCGAGCGCGGCGCTCCGACCACGGCCGACCAGATCATCATCACCTCAGGAGCGCTCAACGCGGTCAACCTCGTGCTCGCCTCGATCGGCCGGCGCGGGTCCCGATCGCTGGTGGAGCAGCCGACCTTCCCGCACGCGTTGGAAGCGCTCGCGCGCCACGGATATCGGATGCTGCCGACTCCGGTCGACATCGACGGCTGGGATCTGTCCCATCTCGCCGACACCTTGCTGCACAGCCGCCCGCATCTCGCCTATCTGATCCCCGACTTCCACAACCCCACGGGAGCGACGCTTCCGGATGCCGAGCGCGCACGACTCGCCGCCACCGCCCGCAACGCGGGCACACTGCTGCTCATCGATGAGACGACGGCCGAGCTCGACATCGATCGCGGCTGGGCGCCGACGCCGATGGCCGCGCACGGTCCGCATGTGATCACGGTGGGATCCATGTCGAAGATCGCCTGGGGCGGGATGCGGCTGGGGTGGATCCGGGCTGAGGAGTCGCTGATCCGGCAGTTCCTCGCGACGCGGCCGTCGTTCGAGCTCGGCACGGCCCTTCTCGAGCAGTGCATCGCCGTGGAGCTCCTCGACGAGATGCCTGCTCTGACGGCGCACGTCGGAGCTCGGCTCGGCGCAGGTCGCGCGGCTGTCGCCGAGGGGCTCGCCGCGATCGATCGCCTCGCGATGCCGCCGACGCCCGGCGGTCTCTCGACCTGGCTCGACCTCGGCTCTCCGGTGTCCACCTCCCTCTCGCTCGCGGCCAGGGACCACGGCCTCATCCTGCCGCCCGGACCGCGATTCTCGACGGGTGGCGTGCTCGAGCGTCGGCTGCGGATCCCCATCACCCTCACACCTGAGCGCACACGTGAGGCGATGACGCGCCTGCGTCGCGCGTGGGAGGACCTCGGCGACGATCGCGGCCGGTCCCCCCGCGAGCACACGCACGCGGCGGTCATCTGACAGGCAGACGAGGAGGACCCCGCCCCTTCCCCGGGGCGGGGTCCTCCACTCAGGGAACGGGATACGTCTTCTCAGCGTCCGGGACGACTCACCGGCATCCGATACTCACGCCTCCGCGTTCCACGTCTTCGTGGCCGGGGCCCGATCAGCCGACCTTGTGCAGCCAGACGACACGCGCATCATCGCTCGCGTGACGGAACGGCTCGAGTTCTTCATCCCACGCCGATCCGAGCGCGATGTCGAGTTCACGCTGCAGCTCGGTGAGGTTGCCCGCGGCGATCTCCATCGCGTAGCGGATCCGGTCTTCGCCGATGACGACGTTGCCGGCCGCATCGGTCTGCGCGTAGTGGATGCCGAGATCCGGGGTGTGCATCCAGCGCCCGCCGTCGCTACGCGGCGTGGGGTCCTCGCTGACCTCGAACCGCAGGTGCTCCCAGCCCCGGATCGCCGTCGCGAGGGCAGCACCCGTGCCGACGGGGCCGTCCCAGTAGAACTCCGCTCTGCGGGCGCCGGTCAGCACCGGCTGGTCGCTCCAGTCGAAATTCACCGCACGCCCGATAGCGCGTCCCACCGCCCATTCGAGGTGCGGGCAGAGCGCGCGAGGCGCGGAGTGGATGAACACCACTCCGCGTGCAAAAGCCGTCGCCATGATCTCTCCGTTTCATCAGGTGCGTCTTCCCCAACGTCCTGACTGCCGAAGTGGCGAGAATATGCGGTTGTGCGGCTATTCTCGCCCACGATCCGTGAAATGACAAGCGTGTGATCCCATGAGAAAGGCCCCGGTCGACGACCGGGGCCTTTCTCATGATGTGCGGGGCTCAGGCCTCGCTCATCGCCATCTTGACCTGCTGACCCTTGGCGGCGTAATAGGCGGCACGAGCGGCGTCGCGCTGAGCCTGCTCCGCGTAGCCGGCCTCGAGCACATCCTGGGGCACCTCGACGTTCGGGACGTCCTGGGTGCCGTGGTACTTCTCGATGTACGCGTCGAGCTCGGGACCGGAGGTCCACGACGTGATGAGGCAGTAGCGCGGATCGGTGCCGTTGTGGGTGGCAGCGTGCCACAGACGCTGCGTGTCGACGATGAGCTGGGCTCCGGCAGGCAGTGCGAGGCGGTACTCGATGCTCGGGTCGGTGCGGTTCTCCCGCAGGACGAAGTAGCTGTCCTTGTCGTCGGTGAGGTTGAAGAAGCCGCGGACCACCCAGCCGGTGCCGTCGGGGTTCAGACGGTTGTTGTCGTCCTGGTGGAGGTTGTAGAGGCACTCTCCGTACGGCGTGGGCTGCAGCTCGATGACGCGGCAGCGACCGACGTTCGCACCGGGCTCCTGGGCGCGTCGCGTGAGGTTCGGGGCCTTGGCGACCTGCGAGTCGATCCAGACGCCGTCCTTGTCGGTGCGCGGCGGCTTGTGGTTCCAGAAGCCGTTGCACTCGATCTCGCCCTTCGCGCTGGCGAGCGGTGCGAAGCGGGTGTCGCCCGACGACTTCCAGTCGTTGTACTCGATGTCGAGCCATTCCTTGGGGTCGAGCTCCTGGTTGTAGCTGTCGAGGACGACGAAGCCCTTGTCCTCGAGTGCCTTGGACTTGATGTAACCCATGATCTGAACCAGATCCTTTCATCGGGGGCCAGCACGTTTTAACAGGCCCTGATAAGGCGAGCCTAACAGGCGAGCCTTCGGGAGCCCCGGAAGGGCGCCGTGGATAACCGGATAGGCTTTCGGAATGAGCACTGCCACAAACGTCGAGGCGACTGCTGTCAACACGATCGAGTGGCTCTCCGCCGGATCCGCGACCATCGTCGTGCCGGTCTACCAGCGTCAGTACCGGTGGGACATCGGCGGGTGCGAGAGGCTCCTCAGCGACGTCCGAGCGGTGGCGGATCAGGACTCCGACCACCGGCACTTCATCGGTTCGATCCTGTCCGCGCACGACGGAGGCGAAGAGGCTGACCTCATCCTCATCGACGGCCAGCAGCGCATCACGACGCTCATGCTGCTCGTCGCGGCGCTGCATCACACCGTGCGGGAGACCGATCCCGCACTCGCCGCCGAGCTCGCGTCCGTGCTCGTGCGCGCGGACGATGCGCAGCGCACGCGGCTGCGCCCGCACGACGCCTGGGCCGACCTCTACGAGTCCGTCGTCCTGGACCGTCGCGGCGACGCCGAGCGCGAGTCCCGCTTCGACGACAACTACGCGTTCTTCCGCAGCCAGGTGCACGTCGACGAGGTCGAGCGCATCTGGCGGGGCCTGCAGCGTCTCGAGCATGTGTCGATCACGCTGGGCGCTGGCGCGAACGCGCAGCAGATCTTCGAGAGCCTGAACTCGACGGGCGAGCCCCTGCGCGATCACGAGCTGATCCACAATTACATCCTGATGGGGCTCACGCACGCCGAGCAGCTCGATGTGGAGTCGCGGTTCTGGCTGCCGATCGAGCAGCACACCGGCGAAGCGATCGGCGCGTTCTGGCGCCACTACCTCGTGATGATGACGGGCCGCGAGGTCACGGTCGACGGCGAGCACGGTGTGTACGGTGCGTTCCGCCGCAGCTTCCCCCGGGTCGACGTCGCGCATCTGCAGGCGGATGCCGAGCGATGGCGTCACTATGCCGAGATCTACGGGATCCTGCTGGATCCCTCGCTCGAAGCGGATGCCGAGATCGCCCGGAGCATCCGTCACGTCAATACCTTCGGCCGCGCCGCATACCCCCTGGTCATGAGCGCTTACAGCGACCACGTGCGGGGGCTGATCCCCCGCGCGCAGTTCATCGAGACGCTGGAGTGGATCCAGGCGATGTACCTGCGCCGCACGCTGGTCGGCCTGCCGAACGAGCGTCTGGTCGCCCGCCTCTGCCGCGCGCGCCTCGAGGGTCGCGACGCGCTGGCGCGCGCGGTCGCTCGGATCACCCCTTCGGACGAGCGCGTCAGCGCCGTGCTCAAGTACAGCGAACTGCCGCACCCCGCCTATGTCCTCGGGCGCCTCGAGGGCGTGGACGACACCTCGGACCACGACGTCGAGCACATCGTCCCCACCGTTCCGAGTGATCACTGGTCCGGAGACGGCACCCGCCCGTGGATCGAGTACACCGAGGACGAGCGCAACGCCCACCGCGCCCTGGCGCCGACGCTCGGGAACCTCACCCTGCTCGAGCAGGGGCTGTCCGAGCGGGTCTTCGGCGAGTCCTTCCCGGTCAAGCGCGACGCCGCCTACGCGCGCAGCGGCGTCGCCATGACCCGTGCGCTCGCGGACGTCGAGGCCTGGGGCACGACGGCGATCTCTGCGCGCACGGCGGCGCTGACCGCCGAACTGCTGCGGATCTGGGCCCGGCCGGCACTGCCGGAGATCGATGATGACGGCCTGACTCCGATCCTCGACGCGGTGCGCCGTCGCGGCTGGCCGACCGGCTGGGAACGCGAGTTCGACTACGTCGAGTACCGGGGCGAGCGCTGGGAGGTCCCGGACGTCAAGTACCTGTTCAACCGCGTCATGCGTCGGGCCTGGACCGACACGCGCGACGCCGCGCTCCGGTACTGCGCCGCTCACGGCGGACCGATCTACGATGACATGGCGTGGAAGGGGCAGTGGGATCAGCTCGATGACACGCACTTCCTCTACATGGGCTGGGATTCGAACTACATGATGAGCGCCGTCCAGGGCATCCTCGACGAGTCGGGTCTCGCCTCCGAGGTGTTCGTGAAGTACTCCTACATCGGGAATGTGATGTGACCATGAGCGACCTGATCATCGACGAGCACCGGATCACCGTTCCGCTCGTGTGGGGCGATCCGGCGGACACCCGGACGATCGAGGTGTTCGCACGCGTCGTGTCCCGCCCCGGTGGCGAGTCCCTCCCCCACCTCGTCTTCCTGCAGGGCGGTCCCGGGCACGAGGCACCGCGTCCGTTCCACGCCTCGACGTCACCCGCGTGGCTCGACGAGGCGCTCGCCCACTACCGGCTCGTGCTGATCGACCAGCGTGGAACCGGCCTCTCGACCCCGATCGGCGACGCGGATCTCGAACTCGGGTCCTCCGTCGTCGCCGAGTACCTCACCCACCTGCGCGCGGATGCGATCGTGCGCGACTGCGAAGCACTGCGTGAGCACCTCGGTGTGGACACGTGGAGCGTACTCGGGCAGTCCTTCGGCGGCTTCACGACGCTCGCCTACCTCTCCACGGATGCGGCTTCGCTCGACGACGTGTTCATCACCGGCGGTCTGAGTACCGTGGAACGTTCCGCCGATGAGGTCTACGCCCTCTGCTATGACAAGATGCGCGTCGCGTCCGAGCGCTACTACCGCCGGTTCCCCGCGCACCGGGACGTGATGCGTCGGCTCGTGGATCTGGCGGATGCCGGCTCGCTCGTGCTGCCCGACGGCGAAGTCGTCTCGCGCTCGCGCCTGCGGTCGGTCGGCTCGGCACTGGGCACGAACGACGGCTGGCAGACGCTGTGGTCGCTGCTCGAACGCGACCCCTCGTCGAACGCGTTCCGCTACGACCTGCAGCACGCGATGCCGTTCGGCGGCCGCAATCCTCTCTACTTCGCCTTCCACGAGTCGAGCTATGCGAGCGGCGAGGCGACGCGATGGTCGGCCGAGCGCGTGGAGCCTGCGGACTTCGTCGAGGACGTCACCCTGTTCACCGGCGAGCACATCCGGCAAGACTGGACAGAGACCGTCCCGGCGTTCCAGCCGTGGCGCGACGTCGCACTCGAACTCGCAGAGTTCGAGTGGCCGGCGATCTACGACACCGCGGCGATCGCGGCATCCGATGCGACCGGCGCTGCCGCCGTCTACGTCAACGACGTGTACGTGCCGCTCGAGTTCTCCCTCGAGACCGCAGCGCTGCTTCCGGGTGTGGAGCTCTGGGTCACCAGCGAGCACGAGCACAACGGGCTCCGCTCCGGTCCGGTGCTCTCGCATCTGATCGACCTCGCCCAGGGCAGGCGCGTCCGCTGATCTCCGCCTTCCGACGGATGCGCCCCTCCTTCCGCGACGCGTAGCCTGGCCGCATGGACATCCTGTGGATCGCGGTGAGCGTCGCCGCGGCGGCGATGATCGTCATCATGGTCGTCGCGGTGTACTCCCGCGTTCCCCTGGAGAAGAAGTACGAGAACTCCGGCGGCGGGCTGGGTGGAGCCTTCGAGGCCGTGTGGATGCCGTCGGCGCATGAGGCCGGCATCGAGCGGGATCGGCAGACCAAGCGCACCGCCCCGGCTCCCGCGCCGGGCGACCCGCCGTCGACGATCAGCGACACGGGACGCATCGTCCTCGATCTGTGACCTCACGCGCGGGAACGACGAAGGCCCCGCTCTCCGAGGAGAGCGGGGCCTTCGGGGTGCGGGACCTTACTTGGAGGAACCGCCGAAGCCCTTGAAGCGCTGGTTGAACTTCTCGACACGACCGGCCGAGTCCATGATGCGCTGCTTGCCCGTGTAGAACGGGTGCGAGGCCGAGGAGATCTCGACGTCGATGACGGGGTACTCGACGCCGTCGAGCTCGATCGTCTTGTCGCTCGAGACCGTCGAGCGGGTGAGGAAGGTCTCGCCCGAGCCGAGGTCGCGGAACACGACCGCCTGGTACGTGGGGTGGATGTCAGTCTTCATGGGATTCCTTAAGTGGTGCCCTGGATTGTGCCAGGGGCGAGGGAAGTCTGCGGTGCGAAGAACACCAAGGATCGATTCTAGCAGACCAGGTGCGCCGGTTCAGGCCGCGCGTGCGGAGTACCGGCCGCCGTCGGAGGAGAGCACGATCGGCATGCCGAACGCCTCGCCGAGAGCATCCGCCGTGAGCGTCTGCGCTATCGGACCCGCCGCGACGACACCGCCGTCTCGGAGCAGCAGGACGTGCGTGAACCCGACCGGGATCTCTTCGACGTGGTGCGTGACCATGAGCATCGCCGGCGTCGTCGGAGAGGAGGCGTAACCGCTGAGCAGGCTCAGCAGCTCCTCGCGCGAGCCGAGGTCGAGCGAGGCGGTCGGCTCGTCGAGGAGCAGCAGCTCGGGATCGGTCATCACGGCGCGCGCGATCTGCACGCGCTTCTGCTCACCGTCGCTCAGGGTGCCGAACGTGCGCTCGGCGAGATGCTCGAGCTTCCACTCACCGAGCACGCGCAGGGCACGGCGCTCGTCGATGCCCTCGTACTGCTCGTTCCAGCGCCCGAGCACCGAGTACGCCGCGGTCAGAACGGTGTTCAGCACGGTCTCGTCGCGAGGGATGCGCTTGGCCATCGCCGAGGACGCGAAGCCGATGCGCGGACGCAGATCGAAGACGTCCGTGCGGCCGAGCGTCTCACCCAGCACCGTCACCTCTCCGGAGGTGGGGTGCATGAGCGTGTCGGCCAGCTGGAGCAGCGTGGTCTTGCCGGCGCCGTTCGGACCGAGCACGACCCAACGCTCGTCGTCCTGCACCTGCCACGTCACGTGATCGATGATGTTGCGCCCCTCGCGGCGCACGACGACGTCAGTGAATTCGAGAGCGCTTGGCATAGGACAAGCCTAACGGCTCAGGCGGTCAGCTCCTCGTAGAGCGCGCGTGTGGTGTCGGCGATCGCGACCCAGCTGAAGTCGTCCCGAGCGCGCTCCCGACCGGCCTCACCGTACTCCCGTGCGCGGTCGGGGTCCGAGACCACCTCCGTCAGCACCGCGGCGAGATCCGCTGCATACCGCTCGGGGTCCACCGGGGTGCCGGTGCCGTCCTGCACCTGCTCGATCGGCACCAGGCGACCTGTTCGGCCGTCGGCGACGACCTCGGGGATCCCACCGGTCGCCGTGCCGACTACGGCGGCGCCGCACGCCATCGCCTCGAGGTTGACGATCCCGAGGGGTTCATACACCGAGGGGCAGACGAACGTCGTCGCCGCGGTGAGGATCGCCGAGAGCTTCTCGCGCGGCAGCATCTGCTCGATCCAGACGACTCCCTCGCGACTCTGCTGCAGCAGCCGCACCCCCTCCTGGACCTCGGCCATGATCTCCGGGGTGTCCGGGGCGCCGGCGCACAGGATCAACTGAACCTCCGGGGGCAAGGCGCGCGCCGCCTGCAGCAGATACGGAAGGCCCTTCTGTCGGGTGATGCGGCCGACGAACACGACGGACGGGCGTGTGGGATCCATGCCGATCGAGCGCAGGAAGTCCGGATCGTGCACGGGGCGCCAGCGCTCGACGTCGATCCCGTTGTGGATGACGCGCACCTTGGCGGGGTCGACCGCCGGGTAGCTGCGGAGGATGTCGTTGCGCATTCCCGCGGACACCGCGATCACCGCCGCGGCGTTCTCGTACGCGAGCTTCTCGATGCCGCTGGACACGGCGTACCCGCCGCCGAGCTGCTCGGCCTTCCACGGACGCAGCGGCTCGAGGCTGTGCGCGGTGAGCACGTGCGGGATGCCGTGCAACTGCGACGCGAGGTGACCGGCGAAGTTCGCGTACCAGGTGTGGCTGTGCACGAGATCGGCATCCGTGATGCCCGCGACGATCTCGAGATCCGTGCCGAGGGTCTGCAGCGCGGCGTTCGCGCCGGCGAGTCCGGAGGGCGTCGAATATGCGAAGGTTCCCGCCTCATCGCGCGGTGCACCGAAGGCCCGAACCCGCACATCGGTATGCGCTCTGAGGGCGGCGACGAGCTCCGCGACGTGCACGCCGGCACCGCCATAGATCTCCGGCGGATATTCCTTCGTGATCATTTCGACTCGCATGTCGCAAACGCTAGTACACGGCGGGATGGGCACTCTAGGGTGGAGCCATGTCCGCACCAAAGAAGATCTTCGGCATCATCCTCGCCGGCGGCGAGGGCAAGAGACTCATGCCTCTCACAGCCGACCGCGCAAAACCCGCAGTGCCTTTCGGCGGACAATACCGATTGATCGATTTCGCCATTTCGAACCTCATCAATTCGGGTCTCCGCCAGGTCGTCGTCCTCACCCAGTACAAATCGCACAGCCTCGACCGGCATATCTCGCAGACGTGGCGCATGTCGGCTCTTCTCGACTCGTATGTCACCTCGGTGCCGGCCCAGCAGCGTCTCGGCAAGCGCTGGTTCTCGGGCTCGGCCGACGCGATCCTGCAGAGCATGAACCTCCTCAACGACGAGAAGCCCGACATCGTCGTCGTGATCGGCGCCGATCACGTCTACCGGATGGACTTCCGTCAGATGATCGATGCGCACATCGCCTCGGGGGCGAAGGCGACGGTCGCCGGCATCCGCCAGCCGATCGCGCTCGCCTCGCAGTTCGGCGTCATCGACGCCGACGAGGACTCGGGTCGCATCAAGCAGTTCCTCGAGAAGCCGACCGACCCGGTGGGCCTCTCCGACGCACCGCACGAGGTGCTCGCCTCGATGGGCAACTACGTCTTCGACGCCGACGCACTCATCGCCGCCGTCGAGGCCGACGGCGAGTCCCCGACCTCCGGGCACGACATGGGCGGCGACATCGTCCCCTACTTCGTCGACCGCGGCGAGGCCGGCTACTACGACATGAAGCAGAACGACGTACCGGGCTCCTCGCCGCGCGACCGTTCGTACTGGCGCGACGTGGGAACGATCGACTCGTTCTTCGACGCGCACCAGGACCTGATCGCGACACTGCCGATCTTCAACCTGTACAACACCGAGTGGCCGATCCACTCGCAGGCGGTGAACTCTCCGCCCGCGAAGTTCGTGCGCGACTCGGTCGGGCGCATCGGCAACTCGATCGACTCGATCGTGTCGCTCGGCTCTGTGCTCTCCGGCACCCACCTCGAGCGGAGCACCGTCGGACCGTGGACGCTCGCCGGCGGCGGGTCGACCATCACCGACTCCGTGCTGTTCGACTACGTGCGGGTCGGGGCCGGTGCCCGCGTGCACCGGGCGATCCTCGACAAGAACGTCGTGCTCGCCGACGGTGCCACGGTCGGCGTCGATCGCGAGCGCGATCTCGCCCGCGGCTTCACGGTCACCGACTCGGGGATCACGGTCGTCGGCAAGGGCCTCGTCGTCGACCGCTGAGTCACGTCACACGACCGGAGCGCGCTGCGGCTGTCGCTAGGCTCGTCTGCGTGACTGCAGCGCGCTTCCTGGTCGTCCTCGACGCCGATTCCACCCTCATCCGCAACGAGGTCATCGAGCTCCTCGCCGACGAGGCGGGTCGCCGTGACGAGGTGCAAGCAGCCACGGAGGCGGCAATGCGTGGCGAGGTCGACTTCGCGACAAGCCTGCGCTCGCGCGTGGCCGCGCTGGAGGGCGTCCCCGTCTCCTCGTTCGAGCGGGTCATCTCCCGGATCGAGCCGACACCGGGCGTCCGCGAGCTGACGGCGGCCGTGCACGAGCGCGGCGGCGTCGTCGGCGTCGTCTCGGGCGGATTCCACGAGATCCTCGACCACATCGCCCCCGGACTCGGCGTCGATCGCTGGCGGGCGAACCGGCTCGACGTCGCGGACGGCGTGCTGACCGGTCGCGTCGACGGCGAGATCGTGGATGCCGAGGCCAAGGCCTCGTCGCTGCAGGAGTGGGCGGCCGAGCTCGGTGTCGCGCCACACGCGACCGTCGCCATCGGAGACGGCGCGAACGATCTGCGGATGATGGCGGTCGCGGGCCTGGGGCTCGCGTTCAACGCCAAGCCGGCGGTGCGTCAGGCGGCGAGCCTCGTCATCGGCCCTCAGGACCTCAGCCAGGTCATCCCTCTGCTCCCGTAGCGGAGGGTGGGCGGCCGGGGTTAGCCTCGGCCACATGGACATCATCCTCATCCCGGGCCTCTGGCTCGATGCGGCCAGCTGGAACGACGTCGTACCCGCACTGCAGGCGGCGGGCCATCGCACGCACGCGCTCACCCTGCCCGGCGTGGGGGCGGCCGCCGAAAGCTCTCGCGACATCGGGATCGCCGATTGGGTGGCGTCAGCGACCGCGACCCTCGATTCGATCGGCCGCCCGGCGGTCGTGGTCGGGCACAGCGGCGGAGGGAACGTCGCCTGGGGTGTGGCGGATGCTCGTCCCGACCGGGTCTCGCGGGTCGTGCTCGTTGACACGGTGCCGCCGCCCACGGGGTACGGCATCAGCGAGTTCGAGATCGTCGACGGCGTGATCCCGTTCCCCGGGTGGGACTTCTTCCCCGAAGACGAGGTCCGCGATCTCGACGCCCCGACCAGAGAGCGCACCGCCGCTCGAGCACTGAGCGTCCCGGCTCGGGTGCCGACGGACCGCATCCTGCTCGAGGACTCCGATCGCTTCCGGGTGCCGGTGACGCTGCTGATGGGCGGGGCCGATCGAGCCGCGTTGGAGGCCGAACTCGAGAACTGGGGTCCGTACGCCGAGGAGTTCCGGCGGATCGCCGACGTGGAGGTGATCCCGATCGGATCGGGTCACTGGCCGCAGTTCACGGCCCCCGCTCGGCTCGCGGCACTCGTCGACGCGGCGGCGTCACGATGACGCTCACGCCGACGAGGCGCGGCTGATCGTCAGTGACCCATCCCGAGGCCTCCGTCGACGGGGATGACGGCTCCCGAGATGTACCCGGCATCGTCGCCTGCCAGCCAGGTGACGACTCCGGCCACCTCATCGGCGGTCGCGAAGCGCCCGGCGGGGATGCTGGCCTTGTACTGCTTCTGGGTCTCCTCCGGCAGCTCGGCCGTCATGTCGGTCTCGATGAAGCCCGGCGCAACGACATTCGCGGTGATTCCTCGGCCGCCGAGCTCGCGGGTGAGAGAGCGGGCGAAGCCGACGAGAGCGCTCTTCGACGCCGAGTAGTTGATCTGGCCCGCCGAGCCGTAGAGGCCGACGACGCTCGAGATCAGGATGACCCGGCCGAAGCGCGCCCGCAGCATGCCCTTCGACGCCCGCTTGACGACACGGAACGAGCCGCCGAGATTGGTCGCGACGACGCTGTCGAAGTCGTCCTCGCTCATCCGCAGGAGCAGGGTGTCCTTGGTGATGCCCGCGTTGGCGACGACGATCTCGACCGGGCCGAGCTCCTGTTCCACCTGGGTGAACGCGGCATCCAGCGCGGCGGCATCCGTCACATCGGCGCGCACCGTCAGAGCGCCTTCAGGGCCCTCGCCGCTGCGCGCGGTGACGGCGACCTTGTAGCCGTCACGCACGAACCTCTCGGCGATGGCGCGGCCGATGCCGCGGTTGCCACCGGTGACGAGGACGACGCGCTGAGAACTCATTTTTCCACTCCTGATCCGGCCGGTGCCTTCGCGGCACGGTCGTCAACGATCCTACCGAGCAGCGGGATCCGGCATGGTTCCCGTTTGACACCGCTCCGCACGGATGACAGCCTGGCACCCGGATCCGAGGAGGAGCGAGCATGAACGACGACACCCCGCAGAACGACGACGTCGTTCCCGCGCCTCCGCCCTCTCCGTATCTTCCGCCGATCGCGCAGCCGCCGGCACCCGCTCTCCCCGCAGGGGACGTCGCACCGTCCCGTGCCCCGGTCCCCTACGACCAGACACAGCACGGCCGAGCCCCGTACGGACAGACGCCCTACGGCCAAGCGCCGTACGGACAAGCACCTTACGGACAAGCACCTTACGGACTGGCACCCTACGGCCAGGCACCCTACGGCGCATACACTCCGGCGCCCCTGCCGCGCAGCGGCGCCGCCGTCGCCTCGCTCGTCTGCGGGATCATCGGCCTGCTGGGGTTCTGGTTCTGGGTGCCCGGCATCCTGTCGGTCGTGGCGATCGTCAGCGGACACGCGGCGGTGAAGAGCACGCGACGCGACCCGAATCTCGGCGGTCGAGGAATGGCGTTCGCCGGACTCATCATGGGGTATGTCGGCGCTGGCCTGGTCATCGTTCAGATCCTCTTCTTCGTGGGCAGCCTGCTGCTCTTCGGCGCGTTCGTGCCGGCGATCATCAACCGCTGATCGCGACGCCGCGGACGCGTCGGCGCACGCGGAGCGGCGTAGGCTGGAACCATCGTGAAGAACAAGCGCCAGGTGCCCGCCGTCACCTCTCTCCCGCAAGCTCCGCGGGAGGAGAGCGACCACCGCGTGCGTCGATACGCGATCACGATGACCATCCGCATCGTCTGCTTCGGGCTGCTCGTCTTCGTGCAGCCGTACGGCTGGTACACGTGGGTGTTCGGCATCGCCGCTGCGGTGCTGCCGTACATCGCGGTCGTCTTCGCGAACGCCGGCAGCGACAGCACGGAGTCCGCGGCCGAGTCCCCGCTCCCGCAGATCGAGAGCCCCGCTCCCCCGCCCGCGATCGATGATGACGAGCATCCGGGCATCCTGCGCATCCAGGAGAGCCGGCGGGACGAGGAGTGAGCGCGCTGGAGTGCTCGCGCGCCGGCTGCCGGAGCGCGGCGACGATGCAGGTCGTCTGGCGCAACCCGCGCATCCATGCCGCCGACCGAGAGAAGATCTGGCTGGCGTGCGCCGAGCACGTCGACTTCCTGCACGACTATCTGGCCGCGCGGGACTTCCCCGTCGTCGTCCGAGACGGAGTACCCGAATGAGCACAAGGATGCTGCGCTGGACGGTGTACGTCCTCATCGCGATCGGATTCGCCGTCGCCTGCGCGTTCCTCTCGCACTGGCAGTTCGACCGTTCGGAGGAGAAGAACGCGACGATCGCCCGCGTGGAGGCGAACTACGATGCGACTCCGGTGGCGCTGGACGAAGTCCTCGGCGACGACGACTCCTTCGACGCCGTCGCGGACGAGTGGATGCAGATCGAGCTCACGGGCGAGTACATCGGCGAGGGCACGGTCGTGCGCAATCGTGTGCACGCGGGGACCAGCGCGTACGAGTCGCTGGTGCCTTTCGTCACCGACGACGGACGCGTGCTCATCGTCGACCGCGGCTGGGTCATGGCCGCGTCCGGAGATGAACCGGAGGCCATCGCCTCGCCCCCGAGCGGCGAGGTCACGATCGTCGTCCGCGCCCGCCCGGGCGAGAACCTGCCGTCGTCGGGCCGCTCGGCTCCTCCCGGTCAGGTGCCGACCATCCACCTGCCCACCGTCGCCGCAGAACTCGACGAGCCCGAGGCGATCACGACGATGTACGGACAACTCGTCTCCGAGAATCCATCCCCCGAGGTGTCGCTGGGATCCTTCGACAAGCCGGAGGAGGACGCCGGCATGAACCTGTCGTACGCGATCCAGTGGATCCTCTTCGCGGTGATGGCCTTCGTCTTCCTGGGGTACATCATCCGCACCGAGATCGTGAAGCACCGCGAGGAACTCGAGGGCGCCCCGCCTCGGGAGAAGAAGCCCCGACGGCGCGACCGCGACGCCGCCGACGAAGACGAACTGCTCGACGCGCGCTGATCCTCAGCCGACAGCAGCGGGTGTCGACAGGGACCACCCGTCATCCGAGCGCTCGTAGACGATACGCGTGTGCCGGCGGTCCGTGGCACCCTGCCAGAACTCCACCCGGTCGGGCACGAGCCACCAGCGCACCCAGGAGCCGGGCTCGACGTCGCGTCGTGCCGCCTCCGACCGGGCGGCGAGATCGGCCGCGCTCTCCTCCGGCGACGCCTCCTGCACCCGTCCTCGTACGCGGACTTCGCGCACGAGGGGCTGCCAGCGGAAGAGCAGAGCCGCGTGCGGACGGGTGACGAGCTGCTCCGCCTTGCGGCTCGCGCGGGGCCCGGCGAACGCCCACCCGCGTTCGGACACGTCTTTCAGGATCAGTGTCCGTGCATCCGGGACGCCCTCATGGTCGACCGTGGCGAGCGTCATGGCGTGCGGCTCCGGTACGCCCTCCCCTGCAGCGGCGAGGATCCACTGCGCGAAGAGCACGTGCGGCAGATCCGGAAGCGTGCGCAGGTCGAGCGGCGGCGCGGAGCCGCGCAGAGACGGCTGGGCACGCAACCAGGAGGACATGTCGTCGAGCGTCATGCCCCCGATCATGCCATCGTCGCCGACAACGCTCGCTCAGGCGAGCTCGATGAGGTCCTGGTACTCCTGGCTCCAGATGTCCTCGACGCCGTCCGGGAGGATCAGCACGCGCTCGGGGTTGAGCGACTGCACGGCACCGGGGTCGTGCGAGACCAGGACGACCGCGCCCTCGTAGTGCGCGAGAGCCCCGAGGATCTCCTCTCGCGAGGCGGGATCGAGGTTGTTGGTCGGCTCGTCGAGCAGGAGGAGGTTGGCGGAGGAGACCACGAGGGTCGCCAGCGAGAGCCGAGTCTTCTCCCCGCCCGAGAGCACGCCCGCGGGCTTCAACACGTCATCGCCCGTGAACAGGAACGAACCGAGCACCTTGCGCGCCTCGGTCTCTGTGATGTGCGGAGCCGCGGACACCATGTTCTCGAGCACCGAACGGTTCACGTCGAGGTTCTCGTGCTCCTGCGCGTAGTAGCCGACCTTGAGTCCGTGCCCGGGTTCGAGCTGCCCGGTGTCGGGCTGGTCGACGCCGGCGAGCATCCGCAGCAGCGTGGTCTTGCCGGCACCGTTCAGACCGAGCACGACGACCTTGGATCCGCGGTCGATCGCCAGGTCGACGTCGGTGAAGATCTCGAGGGATCCGTAGGACTTCGAGAGCCCGGACGCCATCATGGGCGTCTTGCCGCAGGGCGCGGGCTTGGGGAAGCGCAGCTTGGCCACGCGGTCTTCCTGACGCACATCGTCGAGACCCGCGAGCAGCTTCTCGGCGCGCGCGATCATCTGGTGGGCGGCGGCGGCCTTCGACGCCTTCGCACCGAATCGGGCGGCCTGCTGCTGCAGGGTCGTCGCCTTCTTCTCGGCGTTCGCGCGCTCCTTCTTGCGACGCTCCTCGTCGGCGGCGCGCTGGCGGAGGTAGTTCTTCCAGTTCATGTTGTACGCGTCGATGACCTGACGGTTGGCGTCGAGGTAGAACACGCGGTTGACGGTCTCGCCGACCAGCTCGACATCGTGGCTGATGACGATCAGCCCGCCCTTGTAGTTCTTCAGGAACTCGCGCAGCCACACGACGCTGTCGGCGTCGAGGTGGTTGGTCGGCTCGTCGAGGATCATCGTCTCGGCGTCGGAGAAGAGGATGCGGGCGAGCTCGATGCGGCGGCGCTGACCACCGGACAGCGTCTTCAGCGGCTGATCGAGGATGCGATCCGGCAGCGAGAGGTTGTTCGCGATGGATGCTGCCTCCGCCTCAGCGGCGTAGCCGCCCTGACCCTCGAACTGCTCCGTCAATCGCGCATAGCGCTTCATTGCCTTCTCCGCGACGGCGGGGTCGTCCGATCCCATCGCGACCGTGGCCTCGGACATCCCCAGCGCGAGCGAACCGAGCCCTCGCGCGTCGAGGATGCGGGTGCGGGCGAGCATCTCCGGATCGCCTGAGCGCGGGTCCTGCGGCAGGTAGCCGAGCTCACCCGATCGGGTGACGGTGCCGCCAGAGGGCAGCAGGTCGCCCGCGAGCACCTTGGTGAGCGTCGTCTTGCCGGCGCCGTTGCGTCCGACCAGACCGATCTTGTCTCCATCGGAGACGCGGAACGACACGTTCTCCATGAGCAGGCGGGCGCCAACGCGGATCTCGAGTTCGTGCACGGCAAGCACAGCGGGATGTCCGTTCATTCGGGGTGGATGTCGGCCGACGGGCCAGCCTCCCAGTATAAGGCGGTGCGCTGACTGCATCGCGCCGGAGAATCACTCCGTGGGGTGACGTCGGCGATACCCGAGAGTGATGCGCGGAGCGGCATCCGGTTCCTACCGTCGAATCGTGGACGTCATCAATGAGATCATCCTGCAGAGCGTCGCCTCCCCGTGGCTGCTCCTCATCCTGCTCGCGGTGACGATCGTCGACGGGTTCTTCCCACCCGTGCCCAGCGAGACCGTGCTCGTCGCCGCAGCGGCGATCGCCGCAGGCTCGGGGCAGGCCGGGGTGCTCATCGCGCTCGGCCTCGTCGCGGCCGCGGGAGCGACGATCGGCGACAACATCGCCTTCGCGATCGGGCGCGGACTCGGGACCGACCGCTTCCGATGGATGCGGAACCCCCGGGTGCGACGCGCGTTCGATCACGCGGCCGCAGCGCTCGATCGCCGCAGCGGAGCGCTCATCCTCGGAGCGCGCTACATCCCGGTGGGCCGGGTCGCGGTGAACATGTCCGCCGGCGCACTCGGCTTCCCGTGGCGACGCTTCGCTCCGCTCAGCATCGTCGCGGGTGTCAGCTGGAGCGCGGTCAGCCTCGCGATCGGCGCTTTCGCGGGAGCCTGGGTCAAGGACCAACCGCTCGTGGGAGCGGCGATCGGCATCGCGCTCGCGCTGGTCATCGGGATCGTGATCGATCGTCTGAGCGCTCTTCGGCGACGTCGTGCCGCGGAGCCCCGCCTGGCAGGATGAGTGCCATGGTCATCCGGTCGCGTCTCCGCTCGCTGAGCCGGCGGACCGCCGGAACTCTCGCGCTGGCCGCGGCAGGTGCCGTCCTCTTCGCGGTGCTCGTGCCGATCCACGCCGTCGTCTACGGCACGTCCCTCCCGGTGGTGTTCCTCCTCGGGAGCGCGGTCTGCGCGGCTCCGGTGCTCTCGTCGACACGACCGCGCACGGCGATCGCGATGTTCTGCGTCTCGTCGTTCGCGCTCTCCGTGCTCGTGAGCACAGAGGGAGGGATGATCGCACCGTGGCCGTGGTCGGTGCCCGCGCTGCTCTCCTTCGTTCTCCTGGTCGGCACCGTGACCTTCACGCACGGACCCCGCCTCGGCCTCTTCCCTCTCGTGATCGGCGCCCTGAGCGGGGTGGGCGCCCTGCTCGTGCGCCCTGATATCGAAGCCGGCGGTGCCGCCGCAGCCGATCTCATCGTCACGACGTCGATCTCGATCGGCGCCCTGCTGATCGCCGTGCTGATCGCCGGGCGGCTGCGCATCGGCGATGAACTGAGCCGGGAGCGCGAGCACACCGCGCTGGAGCAGGCGCGGCGCGCACTCGTCGAGGAGCGCACGCGCATAGCGCGCGAACTCCACGACGTGATCGCGCACAGCATGTCGGTGATCCAGGTGCAGGCCTCGACGGCCCGCTATCGGCTTCCCGGACTCGAGGAGGCGGCGGTGGCCGAGTTCGAGTCCATTGCGGCCACAGCACGCGGTTCGCTCACCGAGATGCGCCGGATGCTCGGCGTGCTGCGGACCGAGGACCACAGTGCGGAGCTCGCGCCGCAGCACGGCATCGACGATGTGGAGGCTCTGGTGGACAGCATCCGTCGCGCCGGCGCGATCGTCGGTCTCGACGTCACAGGCTCGACGTCGACGGCGCCCGCGTCGGTGCAGATCGCGACGTACCGCATCGTCCAGGAGTGCCTGAGCAATGCGCTCCGCCACAGTCCGGGCGCGCCGATCGCGGTGCGAATCCGGACGGATGCCGACGCGGTGCGCCTGCGGATCGAGAACGGCCCCGGCGCACCGGCGTCGTCTCCCGCCGGTGGCGGTCACGGCCTGCGGGGCATGCGCGAGCGCGCGGAGATCCTGGGCGGTTCGCTCGACGCTGCGGCGTCCGACGACGGCGGCTGGACCGTCGTGGCCGAGATCCCCCTCGCACCCCGACAGGAGAACGCATGACCATCGAGGTCCTCATCGCCGACGACCAGGCCATGGTGCGGGCAGGCTTCGCCGCACTGCTCGACGCGCATGACGGCATCCGGGTGACCGGACAGGCGGCCTCGGGCGCGGAAGCCGTCGCGCTATCGGCCCGGGTGGATCCCGACGTCATCCTCATGGATGTGCGGATGCCGGAGCTCGACGGCATCGAGGCGACCCGCCGGATCCTCGGCCCCTCGTATCCGGCGGCGAAGGTGCCGCGCATCCTCATGCTCACGACGTTCGACGTCGACGACTACGTGTACGACGCGCTGGAGGCGGGTGCGAGCGGGTTCCTGTTGAAGGATGCGCTGCCCGAAGAGCTCGTGCACGCCGTCCGTGTCGTCGCCGCCGGAGAGGCGCTGCTGTCGCCGAGCGTCACCCGACGAGTGATCGAGCAGTTCTCCATGCGCCGTCCGCGGCCGCCGCGCACCGCGTCGTCGCTCGCGGCTCTCACCGACCGCGAGCGCGAGGTCCTCGTGCTGATCGGCAAGGGGCGTTCGAACACCGAGATCGCCGGCGACCTGTTCATCGCGGAGCAGACCGTGAAGACGCACGTCGGCAAGGTGCTCGCCAAGCTGGGCCTCCGCGACCGCGTCCACGCCGTGATCCTCGCCTACGACACGGGGCTCGTCGAGCCCGCAGGATGAGCTCACTCATCCCCCGGTAGGGGTGCGATACCGGCCCGCGGGGTGATGCTTCCAACTGCACCGTCTCCATAACCTCCTCGGACACCCATCCGAGGAGGAGACGATGACCGTCATCGAGACACCCGCCCGCGTCGATCCGCGCCCGTCGAGCACGCGCTCGCGAGATACCGGCATCGACCTCCTGAGGGCCGTGAGCGTGATCGCGGTGGTCGTGCTGCACGCACTCATGGTCGGCGTCACCGTGACCCCCTCCGGCCCGGTCTTCGAGAACGCGGCGGACAGCGGCTGGTGGATCGTCCCGGTGAGCTGGGTGCTGCAGGTGATGCCTCTGTTCTTCATCATCGGGGGGTTCGCCGGTGCCATCGCCCTTCGTCGTCAGCGCGAGGCGGGCGGAACGGCATCCGCGTTCGTCGCCGATCGGCTGCACCGACTGCTGCGCCCCGCCGGGTTCACCATCGCCGCCGTGGGGGCCGGACTGGCCCTGCTGAGCATGGCCGGTGTTCCTGCAGGGATCGTCGCGGTCGCCGGGTTCCGCTTCGGGCAGCCGCTGTGGTTCCTCGGAGTGTTCCTGCTGTGTCAGGCGCTCCTCCCGGCGCTGCTCCGCCTGCACGAGCAGGCGCCGCTGCGCACGCTCGGACTGCTTGTCGGAGCAGCCGTCTCGGTCGACGCGATCCGACTCCTCAGCGGACTGGACGCCATCGGCTTCCTCAACCTCGCCTTCGTCTGGCTCACGCTGCAGCAGATCGGCTTCCTCCTCGCCGACGGACGCATCGACCGGGTCGGAGTGCGGACGCGCATCGGCATCGCGGCCGCGTGCGCGGGCCTTCTCCTCGTCTCCTTCCTCACCGGCGTGCACTCACCCGATCTCATCGCGAACCTGAATCCGCCGACGAACGCGCTGCTCCTCGTCGGCGGCATCCAGATCATGCTCGTGTCGCTGCTGCGCGAACGGATTGCGGCGTGGAGCAGGAGGCCGCGCGTGCGCATGCTGAGCGACTTCGTGAACCGCCGCACCATGACGATCTATCTCTGGCACATGCCTGTCCTGCTGGGGATGGCGGGCCTCTGTGTCGTCCTCGGGCTCGTCGGGGTCGTCGACCTGCCGCATCCGGGCGAGCCGCTCTGGTGGACGAGCCGTCCGCTGTGGGTCGCCGGTGCGCTGGCCGTGACAGCAGTGGTCGCGGTGCCCCTCTCCCGGGTCGAGGCGGCACCGGCACCCGCGGACATCGGATCCCCGCGCAGGATCGCCCTCGGCACCATGCTCGGGATCAGCGCCGTCGTGATGCTGCTGGTGGCGGGGACATCTGTGCTGACGGCGGCCTCCGCTGTCCTGGCGATGTTCGTCGCCCGGCGGCTGGCGCAAGCCTCCGCGCTCAGGAGTGAGCCCTCTGCGCTCAGGGCTCAGGCGAAGTAGAGATCGTGGTGCAGGCGGCATCCGGGGTTGAACTCGGCCCGGCACGCGGCGCAGCTCGACGCGTCGAGGTAGGAGTCGATCCGTATCCGCGTGCCGCACACTCCGCACAGCACGGCCTCCTCGGCTCGGCTGCTCGCCGGCCAGGGGGTCGCCCGATGGTCGGCGACGGCCTCGTGGCAGAGGTGGCACGGCAACCAGTCCCCGCAGCAGGCGAAGCGTATCGCGATCACATCGAGCGGACCGCGATAGTGCGCGCAGCGGGTCTGTGAGTCGACGACCAGCCCTCCGACCCTCACCCCGCCGACGTCGATCGGATTCATCGGACGCCCACCAGCCCGCGAGCGACGAGGGCGTCTCCGACGATGTCGGCGTGCCGGAGCGTACGGACGAGCAATGGCACGGTGCCTCGTATCCCGGGGCGCAGACCGCGGGCGCGCTGGGCGTCCCCGATCTGCGCAGCGAACCCCGAGATGACCGGGATCATCGTGAGGCTCAGCGAGATCGCCAGCGCGACGGCGTCGGGGTCGACGCCGAAACGGCGCAGCGGCCCCAGCATCCGATGCAGCACGGCGACGAGATCGCTCATCCGCGTCGTGGCCGTGAGCAACGACGCGAGCAGCAGGATCGCGACCACGCGCGCCGTCGTCGTCGCCGCGGCGAGCGGCGAGACGAAGACGCCGACGATGAGAAGGAGCACGAGGATCAGCCCGCGGAGCCGCCAGACCTCCGCCACGAGGAATGCCACGGGCAGCCGTGCGGCGAGGAACAGCGCGACCGCCGTGCCGAGCATGCCCGCGGCGGCGGCCGGATGCTGTGGCAGAAGCGACGCTCCGATCGTGAGCACCACGAAGATCGCGAGCTTCACCGTCGCGGGCATGAGGTGCACCCGACTCGCTCCCGGTCGATACAGCTGGATCACGCGCACATCCGTCGGTAGGCGGCGACGACAGCATGCGGTTCGTCGACCGCGACCACGCGCCCGTCGTCGAACAGCACGGCGCGGTCGCAGCGGGCGGCAAGCTCGAGGTCGTGCGTGACGATGACGCGCGGCACGGTCTGCGCCAGCAGGACATCGGCGATGCGACGAGCATTTCTCAGATCGAGCAGGGTGGTCGGTTCGTCGGCCACGAGCAGGTCGGGCTCGGTCGCGAGCACCGCGGCAAGGGCGAGCAGCTGCTTCTGCCCGCCGGACAGCTCGAACGCCGGAGTATCCGCCTGAGCGGTCAGCCCGTAGGCGTCGAGGATGGCAGCGACACGGAGTCCGATCTCGGAGCGGGGTCGCCCTCGCAGCGAGAGCGCGAGATCCTCGGCAGGGGTGGGCATGAGGATCTGCGCCTGCGGATCGGTGAACACGAACCCGACGCGACCGCGGAGCGCCCGTGTGTCGTGCGCCGGATCCAGGCCGAAGACCCGCACCCGTCCCGAAGACGTCTGCACGAGCCCGTTGAGGAGGCGTGCGAACGTGGACTTTCCCGATCCGTTCGCGCCGATCACCGCGGTCGTGCCGCCCTCGACGCTCAGCGAGACATCGCGAAGGATGCGCCGGCCTCCCCGTTCGACGCTCACCTCGTCGAGCGCGATCGCGGTCGTCGCCGTCTCAGACCGCATGCGCGGGGCCGGGGGCGACCGATGCCCGGCCACGGCCGAACGCCGCAGGATAGGCGCGGTGCACGGCGAGTGTGAGCATCGTGGCCGCGACCGCCTTCAGCAGGTCACCGGGAAGGAAGACGACGCTCGAGAGAGCCGCGGCGCGGAGATCCATCCCAAGCACCAGGGCCTGGATCGGGATTCCGCAGAGGTAGATCACCGCGATTCCGCCGATCACCGACGCCAGCCCCGTGCGCCACCAGCTGAGCCGCCCCGATCGGGCGATGAGGCCGATCACGACGACCCCGACGACCCATCCGAGGAGGTAGCCGGCTGTAGGGCCCACGAACACGCCGATGCCTCCTCGTCCGCCGGCGAGCACCGGAAGACCGACCGCCGCGAGAGCGAGGAGCAGGAGGGCGGCCAACGGTGCCTTCCTCGGGCCGAGCACGGTGCCGGCCAGCATGACCCCGAGAGTCTGCGCCGTGAGCGGCACCCCGGTGGGAAGGGGAATCGTCACCATGCCGAGTGCGGCGATGAGGGCGGCGAACAGAGCGATGCGGGCGAGGTCGCGTCCCGGCTCGAAGTGGTGTGTCACGACATCCTCCTGAACAGTGTTCACGTGAACGGTGTTCACTATACTGCCAGGGTGACTCCGGAACGCAACCCGACCAGGCACGACCGCGACAGCGTCGCGAGCGTCGCTCTCGCACTTCTCGACGAGGTCGGACTTGCAGACCTGTCGATGCGCCGCATCGCTGCGCGACTCGACATCCAGCCGAGCGCGCTCTACTGGCACTTCGCCAGCAAGCAGGAGCTGTTCGCCGAGCTCGCGGATCGGATCACCTCGCAGATCGCTGCGGCGCCCGACGGCGACATCCTGACGACGGCGCACAGCGTGCGCGACGCGCTCCTCGCCCATCGTGACGGCGCAGAGCTCGTCCTCAGCACCTACGCACTGCGCCTCGGGTCCTCCGGCGCGCATGCGGCATTCGTCCGCGCACTGGGCGACCTCGAGGACGCCCCTCTCCGCGCGACCGCGCTGCTGCACTTCGCTCTCGGACACACCGTGCTCATCCAGCAGCGGATGCACGCCGACAGCCACGGCGCAGCCCGAACCGACGGGCTCGATGACACGACGCAGGGGCTCGATCAGGTGTTCGACCTGGGAGTGCGTGCCCTCGCCACAGCGCTCAGGACGCCGTCGACTCCGCCGCGTGACCGAGCCTGAGCCCGGGCACAGCGGCGAGGAGCACCAGCACGATCCCGAACACGAATACCACGGGGAACGCGGACGCTCCTCCCCCGAGTGAGGCGACCCCGATCCCTGCGACGGCGATCGCCACAGCGGATCCGGTCGAGTCGGAGATCGACAGCGCTGAGGAGTTGAAGCCCTGGTCGGATGCTCCGGAGTACGCGAGCGTGAGGACCGTGAGTCTCGGATAGAGCAGGCCCATCCCCGCCCCGGCGAATCCCCATCCGACGATGGCGACCGCGGGATGCGCTCCGAACGCGGCCGATGCGAGCACGCACAGCAGGGCGAAGATGATCGCCGAGACGCTGATGAGGGTGATCCGGCGGTTGCCCAGACGCTCGCCATAGCGTCCCTGCAGATCGGATGCCCCCGCCCATCCGAGCGCCGCGAGCATCAGGGCGATGCCGGCCCAGGTGGCCGAGAAGTCGAACCTCTCCATGAGCAGATAGGGGATGTACGCCTCGGACGCGAAGAACGCCCCTGCGGCGAGCCCGCGCATGAGGACGACGCTCGGAAGTCCCGTGGCTGCGCGGAGTGCACCCCGCGGGAGGAGCGGCACGATCGCGATGCCGATCGCGATGATCGCGACGAGGGCCACCTGCCAGCGCCACGTCGCCTCGATCTCCGCCGAGAGTCCGATCACGACCGCGAGGACGGCGACGACGACCGCGAGCAGGAGTCGCCGGGTGAGCACGCGCCGGTCCTGCGGCTCGCCGTGCCCGAGGTCGTGGCCGCGCAGGCGGATCGCGATCGCCATGAACGCCGCGGCGGTGAGAACGGCGACACCCAGGAACGCCCAGCGCCAGTCGAGGTACTCGGCGACCGCTCCGGCGAGGAACGGTCCGACCATCGACGGCACCACCCAGGCGGCGGCGAAGGCGGCGAAGACCTTGCCATGCAGGTGCGGAGGATACAGGCGCGCGACCACCACATAGAGGGCGACGGTCTGGCCGCCTGTACCGAGCCCCTGTACGAGGCGTCCGGCGAGGAACTGCGGCATCGTGTGCGCGAACCCGGACAGCAGCAGGCCGACGATGAACAGCGTGACGGCGGCGTAGAGCGCACCTCGAGGTCCTCGCGCATCCGACCAGGCCCCGGCGGCGACCATTCCGATCACGCTCGTCGCCAACGTCCCGGCGAAGGCCACGGCGTAGAGCGCCTGCCCGTCGAGCGCCTCGCTGACGATGGGCATCACGGTGGTGACCGCCAGCGACTCGATCGCGGCGAGGAAGATCAGCGCGACGGCTCCGCCCGTCACCCAGACCCTGCTACGGTCCCAGATCGAGCTGTCGGCCGATGCGCCCGTCATCGTGCGACGAGCGCGGCGATGCGCTCGACGGCGTCGGTGAGGATCTCGCGGCTGGTGCCGAAGTTCAGTCGCACGAAGCCCTCGCCCTCGGCGCCGAACGCGCCACCCGCGTTCAGAGCGACCTTCGCCTCCTTGAGGATGCGACGTGCGGGGCTGTCTCCCAGACCGAGCGCGGACACGTCGATCCAGGCGAGGTAGCCCGCATCGGGGATCCGATAGCGGGCGCCGGGCAGATGGCGGGCGAGCAGATCCTCGAGAAGCACGCGGTTGCGGTCGAGCGTGCGCAGCAGACCGTCGAGCCACGGGTCGCTGTCCTCGTGGAAGGCGGCCACCGCGGCGATCAGGCCGAACTGCCCCGTGCGCCAGACGACCTCGACGGGGAGACCGCGCAGCACTCTCGCGGTCGCGTCGTCAGCGGCGACCATGAGCGCGCACTTGAGTCCCGCGAGGTTGAACGCCTTGCTGGCGCTGACGATCGCATAGCCGGCTCGCCGGGCTGCCGGGCTCACCGAGAGGAACGGCGTGAAGTCGGCGGAGGGCTGCGCAAGCGGCGCGTGGATCTCGTCCGAGATGACGGCGACGCCGTACTCGTCGGCGAGTTCGGCCAGCGCCGCGAGCGAGTCCCTGGCGTGGACGGTGCCGGTGGGGTTGTGCGGGTTGCAGAGGAGAATCGCCCGCGCTCCCCCGTCGAACGCCGCACGGATGCCGTCGAGATCGAGCTCCCAGGCCGTGCCGGTGTCGCGGAGCGGCACGCGTTCGACCTCCGCTCCGGCTTCCTCCACGAGGTCGTAGAAGGGCGGGTAGACGGGCGGCGTCACCACGACGCGCTCCCCCGGTTGCACCACGCGCCGCAGGATCTCGACGATGCCCATGCTCACGTCCGCGGTCGACCGCGTCATGGCGAGGTCCACCTGCCACCCGAAGCGTCGTTCAGCGAACCGGGCGTAGGCCTCGGCGAGCGGACTGCGAGAAGCGATGTAGCCAGTGTCACCGGCATCCAGCGCCTTCTGCAGCGCCGCCTTCACCGTGGGAGCCATCGCGAAGTCCGTCTCCGCGACGAACAGGGGAAGCACATCGGCCGGATACTCCTGCCACTTCTCGCTGGTGCGCTCACGGAGCTCGTGCAGAGGGAGCGCGTCGACCTGGATCACGATCGGTTCTCGCGCCTGTGGAAAAGAGTCACCCGATCAGCATAGGTTCTGGCATGGTGGTTCCGGGCTGAGCGCACGATGCGGAGGTAGGAATGGGCCTGAATCTCTCGCTGCTCGTCTGTTCGAACGACGGGCGGATCGACCTCAGCCGACCGCTGCCGCCGACGGCGTCGGACGACGTGATGCGCGGGCTCTTCCCGCGCACGCCGTATCGGCGCACCGCACGTCGCCGCCTGCTCGACCACTGCTTCCCCGAGCGCCCTTTGCCTCTGGTCGGCGTGTTCGAGGACGGAGCGCTGATCGCGACGCGCGATGCCCACCTCCACGACCCGCCCATCCTGCATCGCCGGTACACCGCGCTCCACCCCTGGCGGGATGTCCGCCTCATCACGTCACGATCGATCTACGACATGGCGGCCTACGGACATTGGATCGACCGTGAGTACGTGCGGTCGTTCAGCGTGAACGCGAACGTCGGCGTGTGGCGGGACGACGGCGATCCCGAATCCTTCGAGGCGGGATTCCCCGTCGCGGCGGAGTCCTGGCTCGACCTCGTCAACGCCGCGCTGTACGACACGGTGCGGCTGCCCGGCGACTGCGCGCCGATCCGTGACGACTACCTCGACTGGGAAGACGTGCCGATGTACGAGTACACACGGAACCCTGCGGACTGAGCGGGTGCTCCTCGGCGTGAGGCGCGGCCGGCGGGGTCACACCGAGAAAAGTGCGCGGACGATCGCGACGACGACCCGACGCAGGATGCGCGCGGGCGCCGAGGTCACTCCGGAAGGCGATTGCCGAAGAGCGGCAGTGTGAGTGCAGCACGTCCCGCGACATAGGTCACGACGAAGAGGACGATGAGTGCTGCACTCCCCACGATCGGCGGCCAGATCACCACGCGACCTCGCTTGCGCAAGAGGACGATCGCGAACGAGCTTGCGATCAGCAGGGCGGTGGCGCCACCGTACAGCGCATGGATCGATGCGGTGAAGGCCGCGTAATCGCAGGACGTGGCGGTGCAGCTCGCGACGCTGAATGTCGAGAAGAACGTATGGACACATGCGAGCACGGTGAGGATGAACTGCGCGGCGAGCCAGCCCACAGCAGGCCCGACCCACCACCAATCGGCGCCGGGCGCGTCCCCCGTGTCTTTCCTCACTGCTGCATCGTATGGCCAGATGCATCCGCGTTCGCGCCCGGAAGCGCGTGTGTGAGCGACAGGTGGCACGGCCGGCCCGGGCTGACTCTCAGTCCGCGTCGCCCGTCCAGAACCTCGGCCTACCTTCCTGTGTGTATCCGAAGCTGGAGTCTGCAAGGGGATGCTCTGTGCGTGCATGGGGCTCGATGTCCCGCCAGTTCGGATCCCCGGGGTTCTGGAGATCGTAGATCACCGCCCAGTCGCCGGGCTCGCAGGTCGAGTCGAGGTAGATCGTGGTTATGTCGTAGAACTCGCCGGGGCTGATGTCCACCGTGATGTGTCCGACGTGCGAGTCCGGCTTTTCTGCTTCCACGACGACATCGGCGATCCCCTCACTGTACGTGCGGGTCGTGATCTCCGACCATCCGTTGTCGTTCAGCCAGTCCGCGAGACGCCGGGCCGCCTCTGCAGGCGTGCCGTCGATCTTCCACTCCGGAGGCGTGGACCGCCCGAACGAGAACTCGTAACCGGCGGCGCCGCACTCGTCAGGAGAGTCCCCGTATTTGTCGACCAACCACTCGCCGTCGAAGATCTCGAGCTGCGCCTCGGCGACCGCTGACCGGTAGTCCAGGTACACCGCGCGTGCCTGATCGAACAGCTCTTCGCCTGTTGTGGCGGGCGGCCTGCAGCTCGTGAGCCCGACTGCCAGGACGACGAACACGGCACTCCCGATCACGGGGCGCAAGAACCTGCTTCTCATGATTCAGGCTTGCGTGGCGAGGCCCAATGAGGGGATCAGGAGAGGGTTCTCACCAGGGTCGAGCTCTGCGATCTGCGCGTCCGACAGCGTCACCCCGCGAGGGAAAGGCTCCGGCTCACGCCACGCCTTGTACACGACTTCGTCAGGAGACACGACGTCGAAAGCGCTCGCCAGCGCGAGGACGTTCTTCTCGGCGAACGCTGTGTACTCGGTCGTCAGCGCAGGCAGCCGAAGGGTGGTGGACCAGTTCGGCGCGGCGATCGTCGGTGACGTCCACCCCACAGCGAGCAGCCGAGACGCGCTCTCAGGCGTGTGCGCGTACGCGCCGGAGGCTTCCGCATAGATACGGTCATTGTCACCCGCGAACTGCACGTACCTCAGTTGATCCTCGCGGGCGCTGATGATGAGCAACGACCGCGCGGACAGGCCGCGGAACGTGCTGACGAGCCGCTCGGTAAACGACTGCCAGGCCCCAGCTTCAGAGTCCAAGACGAGCAGCCTTCCGATCGAATTCGACGCGTTGCGGCGTTGCATATGCCACGCTGACCGAACGTCGGCTCCGTCGAAGTTCGACGCCTCCTCGAGACTCGGTCACCCAACTCGCTGTCTCCCATGCTCCGCGCCGTTCGAGGAGCGCAGCACCCCATCGGGACTCGGCTTCGCGCACCAGAAGAGTGAAACAGTCTCCGAGGTCTGCCTCGGAAGTGCCGTCCATCTCCTGCAGTACGTCGCATGCGCGGAACTCGATCGAACTCGTTCCGGATCGCGTCTCGATGACGGTCACGTCCGGCATCGACAAAGCATGCACAGTGTTGTTGAGGAAGGACTCACCGTCTTCCTCGACCGTGGTCCAGCCGAGCTGAGCAACTGCCAACTCCGTCACCTCGGACTCGGTCAACGGCCAGGCCTGACGGAACCAGAAGTCCACGATGTCGCACGCGTCTGTAGGAGGAATCGTCTTCCACGTGGGCGCAGGCGCCGCACTCAACTGCTCACTCGGGGCGGGCTGCGGCGTCTCCGACTCGGCGGACCTGCCGCGCTTTCGATTCCAGAACGCCATCACCAGTTCCCCCATCAACTCTTGAGTCGAGCTCTCGCGCCTTCTGAAAGTACCCTGCCGCGGTCGCTTGACGCACGTCTTCGCTCGCGCTCGCGATGACTTTCATCAATCTCGGGAACGACACCCCTCGATGACTCAGCGGTCGCATCGCCTTCTCACGGGGATCAGCGGGGAACAGCAAAGAGCCCTTGACCAGCTGTGATGCCGGTCAAGGGCTCTGCAGTCCTTCGTCAGATCGCGAAGCCGAGGGCGCGCATCATGTCGCGCCCGTCGTCGGTGATCCGCTCCGGACCCCACGGCGGCATCCACACCCAGTTGATGCGGAAGCGGTCGACGACGTTGTCCAGTGCCTGGGCCGTCTGCTCCTCGAGCACGTCGGTGAGCGGGCATCCCGCGCTGGTCAGCGTCATGTGGATCACGAGAGCGTCGTTCTCGTCATCCCACGCGAGATCGTAGATCAGGCCGAGGTCGACGACGTTGATCCCGAGCTCGGGATCCATCACGTCCTTGAGGGCCTCGGTGACCTGGTCGTACTTCTCGTCGGTCAGCGTCGCAGTCATGCGGCCAGCCTACGCTTCGATGGGAGCCGCAGGGTCGAGGAAGCGGTCGTAACCCTCTTCCTCGAGACGGTCGGCGAGCTCGGGGCCGCCCTCTTCCACGATCTTGCCCGCGACGACAACGTGCACGAAGTCGGGACGGATGTAGCGGAGGATGCGGGTGTAGTGGGTGATGAGCAGCACGCCGAGGCCGGTGGCCTCCTTGGCACGGTTGACGCCCTCGGACACGATCTTCAGCGCGTCGACATCGAGGCCCGAGTCGGTCTCGTCGAGCACGGCGAACTTCGGCTTGAGCACCTCGAGCTGAAGGATCTCGTGACGCTTCTTCTCACCGCCGGAGAAGCCCTCGTTGACGTTGCGCTGCGCGAACTTCGGGTCCATGCGCAGGTTGCCCATCGCGTCCTTGACCTCCTTGGTCCAGGAACGGATCGACGGCGCTTCGCCGTCGAGCGCGGTCTTGGCCGTGCGGAGGAAGTTCGTCACGGTGACGCCGGGGATCTCGACGGGGTACTGCATCGCCAGGAACAGGCCGGCGCGAGCGCGCTCGTCGACGCTCATCTCGAGGACGTCTTCACCGTCGAACGTGATCGACCCCGAGGTCACGGTGTACTTCGGGTGACCGGCGATCGTGTACGCGAGCGTGGACTTGCCCGAGCCGTTCGGGCCCATGATGGCGTGGGTCTCACCAGTGTTCATGGTGAGGGTGATGCCGTTGAGGATCGGGGTGGTCCCCGCCTCGGTCTCGACCGTCACGTGGAGGTCGCGGATTTCGAGAACAGACATGTCAGACTTCCTTCGTCACGGTCGGGTCGATGAGCACGTCGTCGCCGTCGATCTCGACGACGTAGACCGGGACGGGCTCATAAGCGGGGAGATTCTGGGGCTTGCCGGTGAGCAGCGAGAATGCGGAGCCGTGCGCCCAGCACTCGACCGTGTCACCCTCGACGAAGCCCTCGGAGAGGGAGATGTCGCCGTGGGTGCAGGTGTCGCCGATCGCGTGGATCACGCCCTCGCCGTCCTTGATCACGGTGATCGGAATGCCGTTCGGCTCGACGCGCAGCGGCGTGTCCTGCTCGAGATCGGCGACGCTGCAGACGCGCTCGGCGCTCACGCGTCGACCGCCGCGAGCTCGGTCTCGATGGCCTCGAGGAGTTCGGCCTCGAGCGCGGGGATGCCGAGACGCTGCACGACATCGCTGAGGAAGCCGAGCACGACGAGGCGTCGGGCCTCCTCCTCGGAGATGCCGCGGGCCTGCAGGTAGAAGAGCTGCTCGTCGTCGAAGCGTCCGGTCGCACTCGCGTGGCCGGCACCGACGATGTCACCGGTCTCGATCTCGAGGTTCGGGATCGAGTCGGCGCGCGCCCCCTCTGTGAGCACGAGATTGCGGTTCGCCTCGTACGAGTCGGTGCCGGTTGCATCCGGACCGATCAGGACATCGCCGATCCACACGCTGTGGGCGTTGTCGCCCTGGAGCGCACCCTTGTAGAGCACGTCGCCCTTCGTGTGCGGCCCCTTGTGGTGCAGGTAGACCTGGCTCTCGAGATGCTGGCCGGCGTCGGCGTAGGAGAGCCCGTAGAGGTAGCCCTCGGAACCGGCCCCGGCGAGCTCGACGTTCGGGTTCACCCGCACGACGCCGCCGCCGAAGCTGACGACGAAGTGCTTGAGCGTGGCGTTCGCATCGACGCGGGCCTGGTGCGCTGCGGCATGCACGGCGTCGTCGGCCCAGCGCTGCAGGCTCACGACGGTCAGTGCGGCACCGTCGCGGACGATGATCTCGACGTTCTGCGCGTACTGCGCCGAACCGTGATGGTCGAGCACGACCGTCGCGCGCGAGTGCGGCATGGCCTCGATGAGGATCTGACCGAACGCGCGCTTCTCGGCCGAGGAGCCGTCGAAACGCAGCACCAGCGGTTCCTGGACCTCGTCCTCGGCGTCGATGCGCAGGTGCAGACCACGCGGCGCGTGCTTCCACGCGAGAGCGGAGGGCAGGTCTTCCGGACGGAAGAACTCGCCGTACACGTCCTCCTCGGGCACGAGGTGCGACTCGACGCCGTCGAGGTCGACAGTCACGGCGAACTCGTCGCCGACCTCATCGGAGAGGAGCCCGGCGAGCTTGGCCACGGGGGTGTGCTTCCAATTGACCTCTCGCCCGGTGGGGGCGTCAAAGTCGGCCGGCTCGAAAGAGCTCGGCCGCTCGGAACGGGTCTGCACGGGCACGAAGCCGGCGTCGGCCACCTGGGCGGCGGGGTCCACGTGCGCGCTCGAATAGTGCGACGCCGTGGGCGTCGTCGTCGGGGAGGTCATCTCAGCCGACCGATCCTTCCATGCCCATCTCGATGAGCTTGTTCAACTCCATTGCGTATTCCATCGGCAGCTCGCGCGCGATCGGCTCAATGAACCCTCGCACGATCATGGCCATCGCCTCGTCCTCGGGCATTCCGCGCGACTGCAGGTAGAAGAGCTGCTCCTCGCTGACCTTCGAGACGGTAGCCTCGTGGCCGAGCTGCACGTCGTCGACGCGGATGTCGATCGCCGGGTAGGTGTCGCTGCGCGACTTCGTGTCGACGAGCAGCGCGTCGCAGCGGACGGTGTTCGCGGAGTGGTGCGCCGCAGCATCCACTCGCACCTCGCCGCGGTAACCGGCGCGACCGCCGCCCCGGGCGATCGACTTCGAGACGATCGACGACTGCGTGTACGGCGCCATGTGGATCATCTTGGCGCCGGCGTCCTGGTGCTGGCCGGGTCCGGCGAAGGCGACCGACAGGGTCTCGCCCTTGGCGTGCTCGCCCATGAGGTAGATCGACGGGTACTTCATCGTCACCTTGGAACCGATGTTGCCGTCGACCCACTCCATCGTCGCGCCCTCATAGGCGACGGCGCGCTTGGTGACGAGGTTGTAGACGTTGTTCGACCAGTTCTGGATCGTCGTGTAGCGCACGCGGGCGTTCTTCTTCACGATGATCTCGACGACGGCGGAGTGCAGCGAGTCCGACTTGTAGATCGGAGCCGTGCAGCCCTCGATGTAGTGGACGTAGCTGTCCTCGTCGGCGATGATCAGAGTCCGCTCGAACTGGCCCATGTTCTCGGTGTTGATGCGGAAGTACGCCTGCAGCGGGATCTCGACGTGGACGCCCTTGGGCACGTAGACGAACGAGCCGCCCGACCACACCGCGGTGTTCAGCGCGGCGAACTTGTTGTCGCCGGCGGGGATGACCGTGCCGAAGTACTCCTCGAAGAACTCCGGGTGCTCGCGCAGCGCCGTGTCGGTGTCCATGAAGATGACGCCCTGCTCCTCGAGATCCTCGCGGATCTGGTGGTACACGACCTCCGACTCATACTGCGCGGCGACGCCGGCGACGAGACGCTGACGCTCGGCCTCGGGGATGCCGAGGCGCTCGTAGGTCTCGCGGATCTCGGCCGGGAGGTCCTCCCACGACTGCGCCTGCTTCTCGGTCGAGCGGACGAAGTACTTGATGTTGTCGAAGTCGATGTCACTGAGGTCTGCACCCCACGTCGGCATCGGCTTGCGTCCGAAGAGCTGATATCCCTTGAGCCGGGTCTTCAGCATCCATTCGGGTTCGCTCTTGAGCGCGGAGATCCCGCGGACGACCTCTTCGGAGATGCCGCGTTTGGCGACGGCGCCCGCGGCGTCCTCGTCGTGCCATCCGAACTCGTACACCCCCAGGCCTTCGAGTTCCGGGCGGTCGATCAGCACATCCGACATCACACTCTCCTTTTGGGCCGCTCACGGTGTCATCCGCGCCCGCACACCGGAATCCGACGAACCCGCCGGACCTGGTGATCTGGGAGGGACCCTCATCACGGGCGCTGGCATCGCGCCTAAACTGTCAGAGATGAGTTCTGCGCTCGCGCGCTCATCCCCTACATCCCGATTCTACAGGCTCCCTCCCCCTCGCGGGCCGTCGCTCCCGCGTGCCGAGGGAACCGGAGGACCCCATGACCGCGACTTCCGCCCCGCCGGCGACGACCACTCCGATCCGCATCGTGAAGCCGCTGCGGGTGCTCGCCTGGCTGTCCTTCCTCGCCGAGGTGATCATCATCGGCACCGGCGGCGCGGTTCGGCTCACCGGTTCCGGCCTCGGATGCTCGGAATGGCCGCTCTGCACGCCGGAATCGCTCGTGCCGCACGCCGAGCAGGGCATCCACGGGATCATCGAGTTCGGCAACCGCACGATGACCGGGGTCGTCGGGTTGCTCGCTCTGGCCGTGCTGCTGCTCACGCTCTTCGCGATCGGCGGGGCCGCACTCATGAAGCGCGCACTCTGGTTCGCGCTCGGCGGCGTCGCCCTCGGCGCGCTCGCGCTGGGCACCGCGCAGCTCATCGGGCTTCCCGGCCCGTTCGGGTACTTCTCCGGCGGTCTCCTGCTCGCCGTCGTGATCGGTGGCGTCGACTCGCTCCGTCGCTCGTCGCGCCGCCGCGATCTCGCCGCCTTGGCGTGGATCGTCCTGTTCGGCGTCATGGCGCAGGCTGTCGTCGGCGGCCTCGCGGTCGTCACGGATCTGAATCCGCTCATCGTCGGCTTCCACTACGTCTCCTCGCTGCTTCTCGTGTGCGTCACCGCGGCATACGTGGCGCGTATGTACGCCACGGAGGGTCCTCGCGAGCGCGCCGTCCCCGCGTGGTTCTCGGGTCTCTCGCACATCACGGGGCTCGCGCTCGCGGTCACCATCGCCTTCGGCGTGCTGACGACGGGCAACGGACCGCATTCGGGTGACGCGAACGTCGTCCGCGACGGGTTCGATGCCACCGTGCTCGCGCACGTGCACGCGTGGCCGGGATACGTCCTCGCTGCGCTCGTCGTCACCCTCGCCGTGTCGGCCTGGGTCCTCCGGCTCGAGCCGCGACGGTGGTTGCTCGCGCTGGCCGTGGCGATCGCCGTGCAGGTGGGTGTCGGGATCTGGCAGGCGCGCGAGGGGCTGCCGGAGATCCTCGTCGGCATCCACATGGTCCTCGCGTCGCTCTCGGCGGCCGCGTACACAGTCGTCGTCCTGCACCTCAAGAAGCCGCGGGCTACGGTCGACGCCTGAAGCGCTCGACGCGCGCAGGCTCAGCCCACGCATAGGTCGCGCATCGGCGACTCATCGGTTGCTGCGTGATCGTGGCGATCATGAACAAGTCACTCACGCGCAGCATCGCCTTCTGGCTCCTCCTGGTCCTCTCCCTCGCCTCCGCGGGCGTCGGAGGATGGATCATCTCGGGACAGCTGAGCACCATGACGACGACACTGCTCGACGGCACGGCCACAGGAGTCGAGGTCTACGTCGGCCAATCGCTGGTGGTCTTCGGTGCCGCACTCGTCGGCGCCGGGGTGCTGGGACTACTGATCGCGGTGGCCCTCGTCGCCGTGCAGTCACTCGTCGCGGCGGCGAAGCCCGTCACGGTCGAGGCCATCGACTGGACCTCCGCTGCCGATGGCAGCGCGCCCGAGAACGAAACACCCGAGCACGCAGCATCCGACACGGCGGAAGCCGACGAGGCGGCGACGCACCGCGAAACCGGTGAGACGGTGTCAACCCCGGATGCCGAGCACGTCTCCCCAGAAGGTGGCGCGGCGGACGAGGATCAGAACGGGAGCAGCGGATCGATCGCGACCGCGACGAAGATCAACGTCAAGTAGGTGATCGAGGCGTGGAAGACCCGCATCGGCCGCGCCTCGGTCCCGCGTACCGCCTGGTTGTACAGGCGGTGCGACTCGTAGATGAACCAGCCGCCGAAGACGAGGGCCGAGACCGTGTAGACCAGCCCCATGCCGGCGATCGGAACGAGCAGCAGCGAGCAGGCCACCGTGGCCCACGCGTACAGGATCACCTGGAGGCCGACCTGCGAGGCGTTGCGCGTCACGCCGAGCATCGGCACGTCGACATCGTCGTAGTCGTCCTTGTACTTCATCGACAGCGGCCAGTAGTGCGGCGGCGTCCACAGGAAGATGAGTCCGAACAGGATGAAGGCCGGCCAGTCCAGCGAACCGGTGACGGCGGCCCACCCGATGAGCACCGGGAAGCAGCCGGCGATGCCGCCCCAGACGATGTTCTGCTCGGTGCGTCGCTTGAGGATGATCGTGTAGATCACGACGTAGAAGAAGATGGCGGATGCCGACAGCACCGCTGCCAGCCAGTTCGTGGTGTACCAGAGCCACACGGTCGAGAGCACCGCGAGCGTCCACGAGAAGATCAACGCACCGCGGGGCGTGATCTCGCCCGTGACCAGCGGGCGGTTCTCTGTGCGGTGCATGTGCGCGTCGATGTCGCGGTCGAGGTACATGTTGAACGCCGCGGCAGAACCCGCGCTCATGGAGCCGCCGATGACGGTGGCGAGCACGAGCCAGAGATCGGGCATCCCGCCGTGAGCGAGGAACATCACCGGCACTGTGGAGACCAGCAGCAGCTCGAGGACACGCGGCTTGGTGAGGGCCACATAGGCCTTCACCGTGCGACCGACGGACTTCTTCACAACGGTCTGATCAGACATCGTCGAGATCTCGATCGCCTCCTCCGGGCACGCGTAGACAGCCCTTCCAGTCTATGGCACCGTGCGCGCGGGTCTCGTCACCGGCGACCGTAAGGCGAGGTAACGCCTTCCCCTCCGGGTCTATGCTGGAAACACTCGCGCGCCCGGCGCCAAGTCCCCCCTCCGTATCGTTGCGGACCGCGACAGTGCACTACCGGGCGCTCTCTATTCACCTGAGAAGGGCTTCACCGTGTCGGAATTGCAGTGGGATGAGATCGATCGTCGAGCGGTGGACACCGCTCGCCTTCTGGCTGCGGATGCCGTGGAGAAGGTGGGCAACGGCCACCCCGGCACCGCGATGAGCCTCGCCCCGGCGGCGTACCTCCTCTACCAGCGCGTCCTGCGCCACGACCCGACCGACACCGACTGGCTGGGCCGCGACCGCTTCATCCTCTCGGCTGGTCACTCCTCCCTCACCCAGTACGTCGAGCTGTACCTCGGCGGCTTCGGTCTCGAGCTCGACGACCTCAAGGCGCTGCGCACGTGGGGCTCGCTGACCCCGGGCCACCCGGAGTACGGCCACACCAAGGGCGTCGAGATCACCACCGGCCCTCTCGGTCAGGGTCTCGCCTCGGCCGTGGGCTTCGCCTATGCCGCCCGCTACGAGCGCGGTCTGTTCGACCCCGAGGCTGCCGAGGGCACCAGCCCCTTCGACCACTTCGTGTACGTCATCGCCGGTGACGGCGACCTGCAGGAGGGCGTCACCGCCGAGGCCGGCTCGCTCGCGGGTCACCAGCAGCTCGGCAACCTCATCGCGATCTACGACTCCAACCAGATCTCCATTGAGGACGACACGAACGTCGCGTTCACCGAAGACGTCGCGAAGCGCTACGAGGCCTACGGCTGGCACGTCCAGACCGTCGACTGGAAGAAGACCGGCGAGTACGTCGAGGACGTCGCCGAGCTCTACGCCGCGATCGAGGCTGCGAAGGGCGAGACCGACAAGCCCTCGCTCATCATCCTCAAGACGATCATCGGCTGGCCGGCCCCCGGCAAGCAGAACACCGGCAAGATCCACGGTTCGGCCCTCGGCGCGGACGAGCTCGCCGCGACCAAGAAGGTCCTCGGCTTCGACCCCGAGGAGCACTTCGCCGTCGCCGACGACGTCATCGCGCACACCCGCGGTCTCGCAGCCCGCGCCGCCGAGCAGCGTGCCGAGTGGCAGAAGTCCTTCGACGCGTGGGCAGCCGCGAACCCCGAGCGCAAGGCGCTCCTCGACCGGCTCGAGGCCGGCGAGCTGCCCGCCGACATCGACTCCGCCCTCCCGGTCTTCGAGGCGGGCAAGGACGTCTCGACGCGCGCGGCATCCGGCCAGGTCATCAACGCCCTCGCCGCCGAGCTCCCCGAGCTCTGGGGCGGATCGGCCGACCTCGCCGAGTCGAACCTCACCACCATCAAGGACGCGAAGTCGTTCATCCCCGCCGAGTGGTCGACGCACGAGTGGTCGGGCAGCCCCTATGGCCGCGTCCTCCACTTCGGCATCCGCGAGCACGCCATGGGCTCGATCGTCAACGGCATCGTCCTGCACGGCAAGACCCGCGCGTTCGGCGGCACCTTCCTCATCTTCAGCGACTACATGCGCCCGCCGGTTCGTCTGGCCGCGCTCATGAACGTGCCCAGCATCTTCGTCTGGACCCACGACTCCGTCGCGCTCGGCGAGGACGGCCCGACGCACCAGCCGATCGAGCAGATCGCGACCCTGCGTGCCATCCCGAACTTCGCTCTCGTCCGCCCGGCGGACGCCAACGAGACGGCCGCCGCATGGCTCGAGATCCTCCGCCGCCAGGAGGGTCCGGCCGGTATCGCGCTGACCCGCCAGAACATCCCGGTGTTCCCGCGCGGAGAGGGTGCAGCATCCGGCGACACGTTCGCCTCCGCCTCGAACGTCGCGAAGGGCGCATACGTGCTGGCAGAGGCGCCGAACGGTACCCCGGACGTGATCATCGTCGCGACCGGATCCGAGGTCCAGCTCGCGGTCAACGCCCGCGAGACGCTCGCAGCCGAGGGCGTGAACGTGCGCGTCGTCTCCGCTCCGTCGCTGGAGTGGTTCGCCGAGCAGGACGAGACCTACCGCGAGTCGGTCCTGCCGAAGTCCGTCACCGCCCGTGTGTCCGTCGAGGCGGGCTCCGTGCTCAGCTGGCGCGGCATCGTCGGCGACCGCGGCCGTTCCGTCGGCATCGACCACTTCGGCGCATCCGCCGACTACAAGACCCTGTTCGAGAAGTTCGGGATCACCACCGAGGCCGTCATCCAGGCGGCCCGCGAGACCCTGGCCGAGAACGCCAACTGATCTAGGAGCACGCAATGAGCACCCCCACCGCAGACCTCGCGGCCGCAGGCGTCAGCATCTGGCTCGACGACCTGTCTCGCACCCGCATCAACTCGGGCAACATCGCCGAGCTCATCGCCACGCGCAACGTCACGGGCGTCACGACGAACCCGACGATCTTCGCGAACGCGATCACCAACGCGAACGACACCTCGTACGACGCGCAGGTCACCGAGCTCGCCGCATCCGGTGCGACCGCCGAGGAGGCCGTCTTCGCGGCGACCACGCAGGACGTCGCCGCCGCGCTCGACGTCTTCCGTCCCGTCTGGGAAGCCTCGAACCACGTCGACGGCCGTGTCTCGATCGAGGTCTCCCCCGACCTCGCGCACGACACCGAGGGCACCGTCGCCTCCGCCAAGCAGCTGTGGGCGAAGATCGATCGTCCGAACCTGCTCGTGAAGATCCCGGCGACCAAGGCCGGTCTTCCCGCGATCGCCGAGGCGATCGGTGCGGGCATCAGCGTCAACGTCACACTGATCTTCAGCCTCGAGCGCTACGAAGAGGTCATCGACGCGTACCTGACCGGTCTCGAGACCGCCAAGGCTGCCGGGATCGACCTCTCCGGCATCCACTCGGTCGCCTCGTTCTTCGTGTCGCGTGTCGACACCGAGACCGACAAGCGCCTCACGGCCATCGGCACGGATGCTGCGAACGCTCTCAAGAGCAAGGCCGGCCTCGCCAATGCCCGCCTCGCCTACGAGCTCTTCGAGAAGAAGTTCGCGGATGCCCGTGCACAGGAGCTTCTCGCGGCCGGCGCGAACCTGCAGCGGCCGCTCTGGGCCTCGACCGGTGTCAAGGACCCCGAGCTGCCCGACACGCTCTACGTGACCGAGCTCGTCGCCGCGGGTGTCGTCAACACGATGCCCGAGAAGACGCTCGAGGCGACGTTCGACCACGGCGTCGTGACCGGCGACACCATCACCGGCGGCTACGCCGAGGCTCATGAGGTGTTCGCGGGTCTCGCCGAGGTCGGCATCGACTTCGCCGACGTCACCCAGGTCCTGGAGGACGAGGGCGTCGCGAAGTTCATCGACTCCTGGCACGACCTGCTCGCGACCGTCGAGGAAGGGCTCAAGGCCCAGCGATGACATTCGCGCTCCACGCCTCGGGCGCGGCGAAGGCCGCCATCGACGGAACCGTGCCGGCTCTCGTGCACGACCTGGTGGCCTCCCGGATCACGGGTGGTGACGCCACCCTGTGGGGTTCGGATGCCGTACCCGAGGCGTCGATCCGGCTCGGCTGGGTGGAGGCCGTCTCGGTCTCGCGACCATTGGTGGCGGAGATCGACGGCCTCCGCCGCGAGCTCGCCTCTCGCGGTGTCGACCGTGTGGTGCTCGCCGGCATGGGCGGTTCATCGCTCGCGCCCGAGGTGATCACGGCGACGGCAGGGGTCGATCTCACGATCCTCGACTCCACAGCCCCCGCGCAGGTCCTCGCGGCTCTCGATGAGGGCCTCGAGCGGACCGTGCTCGTCGTCTCCTCCAAGTCCGGCTCGACCGTCGAGACCGATTCGCAGCGTCGCACGTTCGAGGCGGCCTTCCGCGATCTCGGAATCGACCCGGCCGAGCGCATCGTCGTCGTCACCGATCCGGGATCTCCGCTCGAGGAGTCGGCTCGCGCCGCGGGTTACCGCGTCTTCACCGCGGACCCGAATGTCGGGGGTCGGTACTCCGCGCTCACCGCTTTCGGCCTGGTGCCCAGTGGACTCGCGGGCGTCGATCTCGATGAACTGCTGGACGAGGCCGAGGCCTCGCTCCTCGAGGTCGCGATCGATTCGGCGGAGAACCCCGCTCTGCGACTCGCAGCCGCCATCGCGCGAACGGAGCCCCGCCGCGACAAGCTGGGTCTGGTCACCGACGGCACGCACATCAAGGGCCTGCCGGACTGGATCGAGCAGCTGATCGCCGAGTCGACGGGCAAGGACGGCACCGGCATCCTTCCTGTCGTCCTGCTGCCCGTCTCCCCCGAACTGGAGAGCCGTCCGGAGGACCTGCAGATCGTCCGTCTCGTCGACGACGCCGCCGCATTCCACCTCCGCGAGCGCCACGAGGGCGAGATCCTCGTCTCCGGCACCCTCGGCGCGCAGTTCATCGTGTGGGAGTACGCCACCGCGATCGCCGGACATCTGCTCGGCATCAACCCGTTCGACCAGCCCGACGTCGAGTCGGCGAAAGCCGCCGCACGGGGGCTGCTCGATCAGCGTCCCACTCCGACTGAGCCGGTCTTCGTCGAGCATGGAGTCGAGGTGCGCGTGTCAGATCCTGCACTCGCCGACTCCGGCACGATAGAGGGCACGCTCGACGCCCTCTGGTCGCGTCTCGGTGACGACGGCTACGTGGCCATCCAGGCCTACGTCAACCGTCTCGACCTGCCGCAGCTCGAGGGCCTTCGCGAGCTCGTCGCCGCCGACTCGGGGCGTCCGACCACCTTCGGGTGGGGGCCGCGGTTCCTGCACTCCACCGGTCAGTACCACAAGGGCGGACCGGAGCAGGGCGTGTTCCTGCAGATCCTGGAGCGCACGGATGTCGACCTCGAGATCCCGGAGCGCCCCTACACGTTCGGTCAGTTGATCTCGGCCCAGGCCGCCGGCGACGCCGGCGTCCTCGCCGACCACGGCCGTCCGGTCGTCTCGCTGACGATCACCGATTCGTCAGCGGACGTCCTCACCCTTTTCGAAGCAGCACAGAAGTAAGCAGCCAGGAGAATCCCCCACCGATGTCCGTTCCCATCTCGCGCGGCCACAATCCGCTGCGCGACCCCGACGACCGTCGTCTGAACCGGATCGCGGGGCCCAGCGCCCTCGTGATCTTCGGTGTGACCGGCGACCTCTCGCGCAAGAAGCTCATGCCCGCGGTCTACGACCTCGCCAATCGCGGCCTCCTCCCCCCTGGCTTCGCCCTCGTCGGCTTCGCCCGACGCGACTGGGAGGACCAGGACTTCGCGAAGGTCGTCTACGACGCCGTCAAGCAGCACGCCCGCACGCCGTTCCGCGAGGAGACCTGGACCCAACTCCTGCAGGGCATCCGCTTCGTCTCGGGTGAGTTCGACAATCCCGAGTCGTTCCAGAAGCTTCGCGAGACGATCGACCAGCTCGACACCGAGCGCGGAACCATGGGCAACCATGCGTTCTATCTGTCGATCCCGCCCAAGTCGTTCGCCGTGGTGGCGCAGCAGCTCAAGGACTCCGGTCTGGTGGGCGCCGAACACGACGACTCCGACCACTGGCGTCGCGTCGTCATCGAGAAGCCGTTCGGCCACGACCTCGAGTCCGCCCGCGAGCTGAACGAGGCCCTCGAGGTCGCGTTCTCCGCCGACTCGATCTTCCGCATCGACCACTACCTCGGCAAGGAGACGGTGCAGAACATCCTCGCACTGCGCTTCGCGAACGAGCTCTACGAGCCGATCTGGAACCGCAACTACGTCGACCACGTGCAGATCACGATGGCCGAGGACATCGGCGTCGGCGGCCGTGCCGGATACTACGACGGTGTCGGCGCCGCGCGCGACGTCATCCAGAACCACCTGCTGCAGCTGCTCGCGCTCACCGCGATGGAGGAGCCGATCAGCCTCTCGGCGGAGCATCTCCGCGCCGAGAAGGAGAAGGTCCTCGCGGCCGTGCACGTGCCGGACGATCTGTCGCAGGCGACCGCGCGCGGTCAGTACGCCGGCGGCTGGCAGGGCGGCGAGCAGGTCACCGGCTTCCTCGACGAGGAGGGCATGGACCCGCAGTCCGCGACCGAGACGTACGCCGCCATCAAGCTCGAGATCGACACTCGTCGCTGGTCGGGCGTGCCGTTCTACCTGCGCACAGGGAAGCGACTCGGCCGCCGTGTCACCGAGGTCGCCGTCGTGTTCAAGCGCGCGCCCGAGCACCTGTTCGGCCGCAGCAACACCGCGGAGCTCGGGCAGAACGCCCTCGTGATCCGTGTGCAGCCCGATGAGGGAGTCACGCTCCGCTTCGGCTCGAAGGTCCCGGGCAACGGCACGAACGTGCGCGACGTCACGATGGACTTCGGCTATGGCCACGCCTTCACCGAGGCGAGCCCCGAGGCCTACGAGCGCCTGATCCTCGACGTCCTCCTGGGCGACCCGCCGCTGTTCCCGCGGCACGAGGAGGTCGAGCTCTCCTGGAAGATCCTCGACCCCGTGGAGAAGTACTGGGCCGCCGAAGGCGGTCCGGTCGACCAGTACGCACCCGGCTCGTGGGGTCCGGCATCCGCCGACGACCTCCTTGCCCGCGACGGACGAGTCTGGAGACGCCCGTGATCATCGACCTTCCCGACACGACCGTCAGCCAGGTCGCCAAGCAGCTCGTCAAGGTGCGCGAGGAGGGCGGTGCCGTCGCCCTCGGTCGCGTCCTCACTCTCGTGATCTCCGCCCGCAACGGCGTGGCGGAGGCCGCGATCGACGCAGCCAACGATGCCTCCCGCGAGCACCCGATGCGCGTCATCGTGCTCACCACGGGTGACGGCGAGTCTCGTCTCGACGCACAGATCCGTGTGGGCGGCGACGCCGGCGCGAGCGAGGTCGTCGTGCTCCACGCGTTCGGCGAGGCCGCGAGCAACGAGGAGAGCCTGATCACCGGTCTCCTGCTGCCCGACGCGCCCGTCGTGGCCTGGTGGCCCGAGGACGCCCCGGAATCGCCCGCCTCCTCGCCGCTCGGAAGGATCGCCCAGCGCCGCATCACGGATGCGGCGACGGCATCCGACGTCCGAGCCCGCCTCGCCTCGCTCGGCGAGACCCACGCACCCGGTGACACCGACCTCGCGTGGACGCGTCTCACCCACTGGCGTGAGCAGCTCGCGGCTGTCCTCGATCAGCCTCCGTTCCAGGAGGTCACCGCGGTCGAGGTCCGTGGCGCCGCCGCATCGCCGTCGACCGCCCTGCTCGCCGCCTGGCTGCAGCTGGCCCTCGACGTTCCCGTTCGGTGGTCCTACGAAGACCCGGAGCACTGGCAGGAGGGCATCAAGTCCGTCCGTCTCACCCGTGAGGCCGGAGACATCCTGCTCGAGCGTCCGGAGGCAGGCGTCGCGGTGCTCACGCAGCCCGATCAGCCGAACCACGACCTGCATCTCCCCCGCCGAACGCTGCGCGAGTGCCTCGCCGAGGAGCTCCGCCGCCTCGACGCCGATGTGCTGTACGGACGTGTCATCACCGAGGGCTGGGAAAGGCTCGGCCCACCCGAGACGGACGCGTGATGTCGATGCAGGCGTCGTCCGCCGAGAAGCGCGTGGTCGTCGAAGCCACCCCGGCCGCTCTGGCGGTCAGGGTGGCCGACCGATTCCTCACACGCCTGCGTGCCCGCACCCGCAACGGCCGCATCGCCCACATCGCCCTCACCGGCGGTTCCATGGGCGGTGCGGTCCTGCGGGCCACGGCCGAGCATCCGCGTGCGAGCGAGATCGACTGGTCGCTGGTGCACTTCTGGTGGGGCGACGAGCGCTTCGTCGCCCGTGACGACGCCGATCGCAACGCCCTGCAGTCGCGTCAGGCGCTGCTCGACCACATCGACGTCCCCGCCGAGAACGTGCACGAGGTCGCCTCGAGCGACGGCGAGCTCGATCTCGACGCCGCGGCTGCGGCATACGCGGCCGAGCTGGCGCGGTACGGCACGGACGAGCATCCGTGGCCGTCGTTCGCCGTGTGCTTCCTCGGGGTCGGACCCGACGGGCACATCGCGTCGCTCTTCCCGGATCGCCCGGAGGTCACGGTCACCGATGCCGCTGCTCTTCCCGTGCGGAACTCCCCGAAGCCGCCGCCCGAGCGCGTCACGCTGACTCGACCGGTGCTGAACTCGTCGAAGCGCGTCTGGCTGGTCCTCACGGGCGCCAACAAGGCGTCCGCCCTGGGACTCGCCCTCGCCGGAGCGAGCTACACGAGCGTTCCGGCTGCCGGGGCCAAGGGCCGCAAGCGGACGATCTTCTTCGTCGACGAGGCCGCAGCGTCCGAGGTGTCGCCGGATCTCATCGATCCCGCCTACTGACGCGCCTTCGCTCCCGGAGCGCTCATTCGGCCCGGTCGGAACCTCCGGCCGGGTCGTTCTGCGTCCCGCCGTCGCTGCCGCGCGTGATGCCGAGATCCTGGCTCTCGCTGATCACCTGCGGATGGTAGCGCGCCAGACCGACGACGCCCCAGACGGCGATCGCTCCGGCCACGCCGAAGATCACGAGTACCCACGGCGGCGCGGCCGTGGCCTCGCCGAGCACGACCATTCCGATGAGGACGGCGATCAGCGGATCGACGACCGTGAGGCCGGCGATCACGAGGTCGGGCGGGCCGGAGCTGTAGGCCGTCTGCACGAAGTAGCCGCCGACGGCGGATGCCGCAACGAGAGCGATGACGCAGACCAGCGTGATCCACTCGAAGTTGCCGGCCTCGATGCGATTGATGACGGCCTTGGCGAGCGTCGCGACGAATCCGTAGAGGATACCCGCGCCGATCACATAGAAGAGCGCGCGCATGCGGTGGCGCAGGATGAGCCAGCCGCCGCCGAGCACGATGATCACGACCAGCAGGATCGCGAGGATCGTGAAAAGCTCGATGTCGGTGATCTTCTTCTCCGCGGCATAGATCGCGGCGAACGTGACGAAGAGGAAGATGCCGCCGACGCAGGCGATGATCGCCCTGATCGACTGCTTGGTCGGCGAATGCCCTGAGACCCGTGCGTTCAGCAGTGTCGTCATGACGAGCGCGATGGCTCCCAGCGGCTGCACGACGATGAGCGGCGCCTGAGACAGCGCCGCCAGCTGGCAGACGATGGCGAGGCCGAGCATGAGAGTTCCCGCGATCCATGATGGCCTGGTGAGAAGTCTCTTGATCTGATCGATGCTGAGTCCGGATGCTCCGTCCGAGCCGCTGAGCTGCTCGACCTTCTCGACGCCGCGGTGCTGGTATTGCGCCCCGAGCGACATGAACACCGCGCCCGCGATGGCGAGCGGGATGCCGAGGAGGAGCCGCGGGTTCTGGAAGACGCCGACGAGCTGTTCGCCGACGTCGGGCTCACTCATCCATACGGTCATGCTCACTCCTCGAGCCTACCTGCCGCCCCGTGCGCACTAGGGTTATGGCGTGGCTGTACTTCCGATTCGCATCATGGGCGATCCCGTCCTGCACTCGCCCGCCTCACCCGTCGATGAGATCACCGACGAGGTGCGGACCCTCGTCGCCGACATGTACGAGACGATGGATGCCGCCCCCGGGGTCGGCCTCGCCGCCCCTCAGGTGGGCGTGCCGCTGCGGATCTACACGTACTCGTACGTGGACGACGACGACCAGCCCTGGCGCGGCGTCATCATCAACCCCGAGCTGTGGATGGTGCCCCTCGAGCCGGGTGCTCCCGACGAGGATCTCGAGTCCGAAGGCTGCCTGTCGTTCCCCGGTGAACGGTTCGCACTCCGCCGCTCCGAGAAGGCGCGAGTCACCGGTATCGATCTCGACGGTGCGCCCGTGAGCATCTCGGTCGACGGCTGGCGCGCGCGGATCATGCAGCATGAGTTCGATCACCTGGACGGCATCCTCTATGTCGACCGTCTCGACGATCGAGACTGGAAGACCGTCCAGAAGATCGCGAAGAAGCGGGGCTGGGGTCGACCGGGGGCCAGCTGGCTGCCCGGTGTGGACGATCTCGAGGGCTGAGCTTCCCAGCCCGCGCACAGAGTTCTCCGAGTTGCGTCACAGGTGATGGCGCGGATACCGTTTCCTCGGAGGGCCGCTTTCTCGTGCCCGCACACCATTGCTCTTGGAGGGGTACCCACATGGAACTGCGCACGCGACGCGCACTCGCACTCATCGGATCGGCGGCGGTGCTCTCGCTCGCCCTCACCGGTTGCAGCGTACTCGACGGCATCCTCGGCAGTGGCTCGGGCGACGCGCAGCGCGACGAGGATGGCAACGTCACCGAGAGCGCGAACGTCGGCATCTTCTCCGTGGACGTCGGCGACTGCATGCTGGAGACGTCGACCGGGCTGCTCCAGGACGCGGACCTCGTTCCGTGCGATCAGCCGCACGACCAGGAGGTCTTCTACGAGATCACCCTGCCCGACGGCGAGTTCTCTGCCGACGACGTCGATGCGGCGGGACAGGAGTGCGTCGGCGACCCGTTCACGTCGTTCGTGGGTATCGGCTATCAGGAGTCCGTCCTCGAGGTCACGACCATCAGCCCGACCCAGCAGACGTGGGACGAGTTCAACGACCGGGTCGTCCAGTGCGTGGTCGTCGATCCGGCCGGCTCCGTCTCGACGTCTCTCGCGGGCGCAGCCCGCTGACACCAGAACCGTACCTGAAGGCCCCGTCGACTCCGACGGGGCCTTCTGCGTTGTCGACCGAGACGCATCAGGCCAGCGCGGCCACCGCGTCCTCGATCATGCGCCAGAAGCGCTCTACGTCGAGATCCATGGCGATGGTCGCGTTCGCGGGTCGCCCGAGCGACCCGAGCAGGTCGACGCTCGTCGCGCCGCGGATCTCGGTTCCGTGCAGCTCCACGTCGATCCTCGACCGCACGGACGTGACGACGGACGGGTCGGCCAGCAGCGCCACCGTGATCGGGTCGTGCATCGGCGCGTCCGGCATCCCCTCCGCTTCTGCGTACGTCCCGCAGAAGAAGTCCAGCAGTTCTCGACCGAAAGCCGCCGTCCTCGTACCGCCCGCACCGACCCGGCTGCGAACCGCGGGGGTGATGCGCGCCTGGTGGGTGATGTTCAGACCGACCATGGTGAGGTCCGCACCGCTCGAGAGCACGACGTCGACCGCCTCGGGGTCGGTCCAGGCGTTGAACTCGGCGTAGGGGGTCACATTCCCCCGGGAGGTGGAACCACCCATCCACACCACGCGGTCGATGTGCCGCACGGCATCCGGCCGCTCACGGATGAGGGCGGCGACGTTCGTCAGCGGACCGGTCGCGACGATCGTCGCGTGATCTGAGGAGCCGAGGGTGTCGGCCATGAGCTCGACGGCGCTGCGCGGATCCACCGTGATGTCCGGCTCCGGCAGGTGCGGGCCGCCGAGCGCATTGGGGCCGTGAATCCATTCCGCCGTGTGCAACTCGCCGGCCAGAGGCCCTGCCGCACCGGCGGCGACCGGAACATCGCGGATGCCGGCCACCGTGCACGCGACGAGGGCGTTGTGCGTCGTGTCGGAGAGCCGGCCGTTGCCTGCCACGGTCGTGATCGCGCGCAGATCGATGCCAGGGTGCGCTGCGGCCAACCAGATCGCGAAGACGTCGTCGTGGCCGGGATCGCAGTCGAGGATCACCCGAGTCGTCATCCGAGTGCTCCTTCTCTCCGGTCGATCGCCTCGAGGAGCCTCTCCGCGATCGGAGCGGGAAGGGCGCGGATCGCCGAGACGATGCGCCCCAGGTCCGGCAGCTGAGCCCCGGCACCCGCGACGCCCACAGCCGCTGCTCCGCACGCGTTGGCCATGGATGCCACCAGCTCGGGGTCCGCAATACCACGCAGGAGCCCGAAGATCAGCCCCGCGCAGAAGGAGTCTCCCGCTCCGGTCGTGTCGACGGCCCGGACGGTCGGGACGGGCGCTCGCACGATCGCCGCGCCGATCCGCACGAGCGAGCCGGCGGCTCCGCCGGTGAGCGCGACGACCGAGGGGCCGTGGTCGGCGATCCGCTGCAGCGCGTCCTCGTCTTCGTCCGCACCGGTGAGCCTTCTCGCCTCGGCTGCGCCGATGACGACCGCGTCCACGGAAGTGAGGAACGCGAGGAGCGCCTCGGGCACCGCGGCCACGGGATCGACGGGAACATCGAGAGACACCGTGAGCCCGGATCGCCGCGCCGATGCGGCTGCGGCGACCGCCGCAGACCGCTGCGGCTCGGCGAGGAGCGCATAACCGGAGATGTGGAGGAGGGACGCGCCGTCGAACGACTCGGGAAGGCTCTCCTCACGCAGATGCGCGCTGGCGCCGCGATACGCGAACATGGTCCGTTCGCCGTCGGGTGTCACCGTGATCACGTTGAGCGACGTGCCTTCGACCGCACTGCGCATCACCAGCCTCGTGTCCACGCCCTGCTGGGCGAGACCGGCGAAGGCCTGTTCGCCCCACTCGTCGTCGCCGATGCACGCGATCATGCCCGCGCGCACTCGGAGCCGGGAGAGCATGACCGCGGTGTTCGCCGCCGAGCCCCCGAAACCCATCCGCTGCCGGGTCGCCACACCGTCTCCTCCCGGAGCCGGGTAGACCGGGATGTCGAGGTGGAGGTCCACGTTGAGATCTCCGAGCAGCACGACCTCGGCGGCGAACGCTGTCATGCGACTCAGTCCCCGAGCGCCTGGGCGAAGTCGGCGATGAGGTCGTCCACCTTCTCGATGCCGACCGACACGCGGATCATGCCCTGGGTGATGCCCATCTGCTGACGCTCCTCCTCGGGGATGTCGAGGAAGGCCATGGTCGCGGGCAGCTGGGTGACCGTGCGCACGCCGCCGAGGCTCGCCGCGAACGAGGCGAGCTTCAGGTTCTTGCACACCTGCGCCGCCTGCTCCTCGGTGTCCACGCTGAAGGCCAGCATCGCCCCTGGCGAATCCAACTGCTCGCGGGCGGCGTCGTACTGCGGGTGTGAGGGGTGACCCGGATAGTACACTCGGCGCACCTTCGGGTGCGCCGAGAGCCACTCCACGAAGCGTCCCGCGTTCTCGGTCATCTTTTCGACGCGCAGGGGCAGCGTCTGGATGCCGCGCAGGAGCAGCCAGGCGTTGAACGGGGAGAGCGCACCGCCGAGCTTGGTGAGGGTGTTCCAGCGGATCTGCTCGATCCAGTCGGCCGGCAGGATCTCGGAGTTGATGCTGATGATGCCGCCGACGGCGTCGTTGTGCCCGCCGATGAACTTCGTGGCGCTCTCGAGGACGATGTCCACGCCGTGCTCGTGGGGACGACAGACGACCGGGCTGGCGAAGGTGTTGTCGCAGATCACGACGACGCCGTGCTCATGGGCGACGTCGGCGATCGCGCGCAGCGGCGCGACCTTCATGGTCGGGTTCGCGATCGTCTCGACGTAGACCGCCTTGGTCTCGGGCCGGATCGCCGCGCGCACGGCATCGACGTCGGAGGAGTCGACGAACGTCACCTCGATGCCGAAGTCCTGGATGCGGTGATCGAAGAACTCATGCGTCGAGCTGTACGTGGTCAGGTCGACGACGATGTGGTCGCCGACCTTCAGCAGCCCAAGGACCGCGTGCGAGATCGCCGCCATCCCTGAGGCGACGGAGAGCGCATCCGTCGCGCCGGCGAGCAGCGCCATCTGGTCGTCGAGCTTGTACTCGTTGGGGTTGCCGCACCGGCTGTAGATGTTCACGCTGCGACGTGCGCCGTCGACCACCTGGTCGTAGGCGTCGCCGTCGTACTGATAATTGGCCGACATGAAGATGGGGTAGCTGATCGACTGCGTGCTCTCCTCCGGGGAGTAGAAGACGGCACGACTGGCGAGGCTGAGCTCCTGCGGGTTGTCCACGGGGCGTCCTTTCTGTTCGGGATGGGGAGATCCGGCTGGGGTGCGGCTCACTGCTTGAGCGCGCCGCTGGTGAGTCCGCCGATCACATGTCGCTGGAACACCAGGTACACGAGGAATGATCCGAGCGCGGCGAGGAGGATCGCGGCGAGGAGGACAGGGTAGTTCGTGGTCCGCTCCCCCACGAAGTCGGTGAGACCGAGGGGCAGAGTCTTGTGCTCGGGGCTGTTGAGGATCACCAGCGGGAACAGGAAGTCGTTCCACACCCAGATCACGTTCACGATGCCCGTGGTGAACATCGCGGGCTTCGCGATGGGCACCATGACGCGAGTGAAGACCGCGAACTCGGACGCACCGTCGATCCGTGCCGCCTCGATGAGGTCACGGGGAACCGTGGCGAAGAAGCCGCGCATGATGAGCACCGAGATCGGCAGGTTGAATGCGACGGTCGGCAGGATGACGCCGGCCAGGGTGTCCAGCATCCCGAGCTCCCGGATGATCGCGACCAGGGGCACCAGCGCGATGTATGCGGGGATCGCCATCGCGACGAGCATGATCAGCTCGACCGCCGGCATCCATCGCGTCCGATACACGACGAAGGCGTATCCGGCGGCCGTCGCGATCGCGACGGTGATCAGCACAGACGCCAGCGTGACGATCAGCGAATTCCCCGCGTACAGCGCCAGCGATCCATCGGCGAGCGCCGTCGCATAGTTGTCCCACTGCAGAGCCGTGGGCAGGCTCCAGACGGATTCCTGGAACTCCGGGTTGGTCTTGAACGAGCTGTACACCATCCACAGGAAGGGGAACAGGACGACGATGAGGTGCAGGGCCAGCAGCACCAGCACCGTGATCGCTCCCCAGCCGAGGCGGGTGCGTGGCAGCTGCTCGCGCTCGCGCCTGCGCTCCTGCCGGGGTGTGAGTCTCTCGTCGACCGGCACCGTGACGGCCATCGTCGCCTGGCTCATCGGGACGCTCCCTTCATCGCACGCGGCGTTCGCTGCCGGGATGCAGTCAGTACGAACACTCCGACGATCACGGTGATCAGGAGCTGCGCGATCCCGATGGCCGAGGCGTAGCCGGCTTCGAAGTTGCCGAATCCGGTCTTGAAGAGGTAAGTGGACACGACATCAGTGGCATTGCTGGGGCCACCCCTCGTCATGACGAACACGAGCGAGAACGTCTTGAATGAGGTGACCACCGCGAGCAGCACCGTCGCCTGCACATTGGAGCGGATCATCGGCACGCTGATGCCGAAGAACGTGCGGAAGTGGCCGGCTCCGTCCAGGGACGCCGCTTCGTAGACCGATTCGTCGACGTCCTGGAACGCCGCGACGAAGAGCAGGATGTAGAGCCCGAGGTAGGTGAGGTTCATCACCACGAGAACGGCCGGCATCGCGAGGTTCTTGTCGCCGAGCCATCCCTGCGCGAGATCTCCGAGACCGATCACACGGAGGAAGCCGTTGAGGAGCCCGAAGTACGGGTTGTAGACGAACTGCCAGAGCAGACCGATGCAGATCTCGCTGATGACCACGGGGATCACGTAGAGGAACATCGCCGTGCGCTTGAACCGCGGGATCACGCGCACCAGCCAGTAGGCGATCACCATCCCCAGGCCGACCTGGAAGACGATGGCTGCGACCGCGATCAGCGCGTTGTTCTTCAGAGACGACCAGAACACGGCATCGCCGAGCAGCCGACTGAAGTTGTCGAGGCCGATCCACTCCCTGGGCGAGAAACCGTCCCACTTGTAGAAGGACAGCATCCCGGCATTCGCGAGAGGGTAGGCGACGAACAGACCGAGGAATGCCAGCGCGGGAACCAGGAAGATCAACGCGATCACCGATTCACGGCGCTTCGCACGGTGCAGCCCGCCTCGACGGGGAGTCCCCGAGGGGATGCTCTTCACGAGCACCCCCTCGGTTCGGACATCATTCGCCACGGGTCACTCCCCGGCGCTGACGGCCTCGTCGATCGCGTCGACGGCCTGCTGCGCGTCGATCGATCCTTCGATGAGTCCCTGGAGCGTGGAGTAGTAGACCGTCGTCGCCTTGGGCGGAAGCGCCGTGTCGTAGAACGCATCGAGGTGGGCGGACGGCTCGATGATGTCGGTGACGATGCCGGAGAGGACGGGGCCGGCGACATCGGGGGTGGTCGCGCCCTGCAGCGTCACCATGGTCTTGCGCAGTTCGACGTACTTCTTCATCACGTCGGGGCTCGTCATGTACTTGAGGAACTCGATCGCGAGCTCCTTGTCCTTCGCCTTCTCCGAGACGGCGAAGGCGGCGGCGACGCCGGCGAGGGTGTCTGACGGGTCGCCCGTTCCGCCCTCGATGGTCGGGAAGGGGAAGTAACCGAGCTCGAAGCCTTCGGGGGCATCCGCGGACATCCCGATCTGCCAGGTCCCGTTGAGGACCATCGCCGCCTGCCCGTTGAGGAAGAGGAGATTCGCCTCCTGGTCCGACATGCCGTTCGCGCCGGTGGGGAGGAACCCGTTCTGCGCGAGGCTCTGCAGGGGCTGCGCGCCCGCGGGGTCGAAAGCGATCTCGGCGTCGCCGCTGAGGACGTCGGTGACCTGACCGCTGCCCTTGGTGCGCATCTGGCCGTACTGGAACCAGAACGTGGCGGGCCAGCTGTCCTTGTTGCCGAGCGCGACGGGCACGATTCCGTCGGCGGCGATGGTCTCACTCAGGGCCATGAAGTCGTCCCATGTCGTCGGAACCTTCCACCCCTTCTCCTCGAAGAGCGCGGTGTTGTACCAGACGACCGCTGCGTCGATGTCGATCGGGACGGCGTAGGTGGAACCGTCGAAGCTCACCGAGTCCATCGCGGCCGGGATGAATCCGTCGCCCCAGCCGTCTTCGGCGAGAGCGTCGTCGAGGGATGCCACCTGGCCGCTCTGGACGAAGGCGTCGAGGAAGCCGCCCGGCAGGGTGTAGAAGACGTCGGGGACGTCCCCCGTCGACATCGCTGTCTGCAGCTTCGTCTTGTAGGACGACTGCTCGGCGGACACCTCCTTGATGTTCGCCTCGGGGTGCTCCTTCTTGAACCCGTCGAGCGCCCAGTTGATGAACTCGACCTTGTCGTCCTGCCCCGCATACGCGTGCCAGATCGTGAGGCTGTCGTCGTCACCGCCGCCGGACGAGGAGGACCCGCCGCTGCCGACGCAGCCGGTGAGTGCGGCGACGACGCCCACCGCGATCGCGGCTGCGGTGATGGTGCGGAGATGACTTCGCATGACGACTCCTTTGAACGACACTGTTGGTAAGAGTGGTATCACTATATAGTGATCCACATAGTTGTGGTAGCACCACTTCAGATCGGTATCGATCATCGGAGGAACGCATGGCCCCCCAGGAGAGACCCGGAGCCCTCACGCTTCTGCGCGCCGCCTCGCCGGCGCTGTCCGCGACCGAGCGGCGCGTCGCGGACTGGATACTCACGCGACCCGAACACCTCCTCGAGGCCTCGATGCTCGACGTCGCCCAGGCCTGCGACGTGAGCGACACCACCGTGCTGCGCATGTGCCGCAACGCCGGCTTCGCCGGATTCACCGATCTCAAGCTGGCCCTCGCCCGCGACCTCGCGACCCCGATGCAGCTCATCCACGACGACATCGCCGATGGCGACGATCCGATGACGATCGCCCGCAAGGTGTTCGCGCGCGCAGCCCTGTCGCTGCAGGACACGGTGAACGTGATCGACTCCGACGACTTCGATGCGGCCCTCGACCTGCTCGACGGTGCGCGCAACGTCCTGGTCGGCGGCGTCGGCACCTCGGGTGTGGTCGGCCAGTCCTTCTACCAGCGCTGCCGGCGTCTGGGGATCAGCTGCGATGCGCCCCAGGACTCCCAGGTGCAGAACATCCATGCCGCGCTTCTGGGGCCCGGTGATCTCGTCGTCGCGATCTCCTTCTCCGGAGAGACGAAATCGGTCGTCCGCATGGCCGAGGGCGCTCGACTCGCCGGCGCCGACGTGCTCGTGGTCACCGGCAATCGGGAGTCCCATCTCGCGAAGACCGCCGATGTCGTGCTCCAGAGCGTCTCGCACGAGACACGCAACGAGCCACTGGCGGCCCGGCTGTGCCAGCTCGCGCTGCTCGACGCCCTGTGCGTCGCCTACAGCCACCGCCACCTCGACGAGGTGCTGACGCGCGACCGGCGCGCAGGACAGTCCATCGTCGAGAGCTCATTCTGATCCGCTGTCCCCATCCCCATCGAGGAGCCCCATGATCGTCCAGATCTACACCGCCCAGTCGGCGCAGGAGGCGATCGCGCTCGTGGAGCGCGGCGTCGACCACGTCGGTCTCACCCCGACCACGATCGGACTACCAGGTCAGATCAGCGAGACCGTCGCCGCCGAGGCCGTCGCCGCACTGCACGGTCGTGGGACCTCGGTCGCACTGAGCGTCGAGACCGACATCCAGGAGATCGCCCGCATGGCGGATGCCGTCCGGCCCGACATCCTGCATCTCTGCGGTGAGGTCGGCGCGGTCGATGTCGCCGCGGTTCGCGAGCTGCGTGCTCTCCTGCCCGCGGGAATGCAGGTCATGCAGGCGATCGCCGTCGGCGCCGAGGGCGATCTGCTGCTGGCCAGGGCATACGCCGAGGTCGCCGACTTCCTCATCCTCGACTCGTACACTCCCGATGTCCAGGGAGTGGGTGCCGCCGGGATCACGCACGACTGGAGCCGCAGTGCGGAGATCGTGGCGACCGTCGACGTTCCCGTCATCCTCGCCGGCGGCCTCTCGGCGGAGAACGTCGCCGCCGCGATCGACGCCGTACGCCCTTGGGGCGTCGACTCCCTCACCCGCACCAATCGCCCGCTCGGCGAGGGCCGTTTCGAGAAGGACCTCGATGCGGTCGCGGCCTTCGTCACCGCAGCCGCCTCGGTGCCCGCTCGCTGACGAGACGTCGACTCCGGCACCGACATGATGGCGGCCGTCCTCCCTGTGAGGAGGACGGCCGCCGTTCAGTCCGCTCGATCGCCGCGACCGATGTCAGTCGACGAGGTCGAGGACCGCGCGCACCATGCTCTCGGTGTCGATGCCGTGCAGCCGGTACACGTCATCGATCCCTCCGGACTGACCGAAGGAGCTGACGCCCAGGTGGCGGGCAGGTACCCCGTGCACGCTCGCGAGGAAGGCGAGCGCGTGCGGGTGACCGTCGAGCACTGTGACCATCGGGCGGGCGCGCTCGACGGGGAGCATCCGGTCGAGGATCCAGCTCTCCCCCGCCGCCTGCCCGTTGCGGGCCTGGAGAGCGTCGAACAGCAGCCCGGCGCTCGTCACGCAGACGACATCGACCTCGTGTCCGAGATCCCCGAGTCTCTCGGCGGCCCGGAGGGCGTCCGGGACCATCGCGCCCATCGCGACGAGGGTGGCGACCGGGTCCGCCGCGGTGCGCAGACGGTATCCCCCTGCCACCGCCTGGCGACGACGACGTTCGCGCGCGGCCGGGTCCGCGGGTATCGCGGCGAGGCTCTGGTCGACCGGCTTGGTCGACAGGCGCAGATACGCGGACTTGCCCCCAGGGCGTCCCATCTGCGCCATCGCGGCGAGCAGGAGCCATTCGACCTCCTGCACGAACGCGGGCTCGAAGCTCAGGCATCCCGGTTGCTCCGCGCCGATCGACGGCGTCTTGATCGACTGGTGCGCTCCCCCTTCGGCGGCGAGGGAGACGCCGGACGGCGTGCCGATGAGGATGGACTGACCACCCGCGTAGATGCCGTACGACCACGGTTCCAGCGCGCGTTCGACGAACGGGTCGTACAGCACGCCGATCGGGTACAGCGTCTGCCCCCACCTGCTCCAGGTCGTGCCCAGCTCGCCGATGAGGCTCACCAGGTTGACCTCGGCGATGCCCAGTTCGATGTGCTGGCCGCTCGGGCGCTCCCGCCAGTGCATGATCGTCTCGGGGTCGTCATCGAACCAGTCCTGGCGATCGCTGGTCGACCAGACGCCGACCTTGTTGACCCACCCGGCGAGGTTCGTGCTCGAACTGACGTCGGGACTCGCCGTCACCACACGTCGCGCGACCTCGGGTGCCGATCGGGTGAGATCCATCAGGACTCGTCCGAGAGCAGCCTGTGTCGCCCCGGTGCCCGATGGTGTACGGCCGAAGTCCGCGGGCACGGCGGGAGGAGCCTCGATCGACATGGGCTCCCGCTGCAGCCGATCGGCGGTCTGCGCGCAGAGGACGCCCTCCGGAGAGTCGGGAGCGAACCGCTGCCACGGTGCCGCCGGGTCGGTGCCGAGCTCCGTCGCGAGTTGCTCGTACTGCTCGACCGTGAGCAACGACGAGTGGTTCTGTGGGTGCCCGGCGGTCGGCAGGCCGTTCCCCTTGATCGTGTAGGCGATGATCACGGTCGGACGCGAGTCGTCGATGTCCGCGAACGCTGCGCGCAGCGCGGCGATGTCATGGCCGCCGAGATTCCGGATCGTGGTGACGAGGTCGGCATCGTCGATCTGATCGACGAGCGACCGGATCGCCGCAGCAGATGCTCCCGCTCCCGGCAGTCGGTGTCGCAGCTCCCCCGCGGTGCATCGCAGCAACCGTTGGTACTCGGGGTTCGGCATCTCGAGGATCCGCGCGCGCAGTGCTTCTCCGCCCGGCCGGGAGAACAGCGCCTCCAGGCGATGGCCGAACGGCACGGTGAGGACCTGCCATCCGGCGGCGCCGAACATCCGCTCGATCTTGCCTGCCGCGATGTTCGGCACGACCCTGTCGAGCGACTGGCGGTTGAGGTCGACGATCCAGACGATCTCGCCGAGATCCGGAACGTGCGGGTCGAGCACGGCTTCCCAGATCGCGCCCTCGTCGAGTTCGGCATCTCCCACCAGGGAGTACTGGCGTCCTCTCGCAGACGTGCCGGCGATGGACGAGGCGTAACGACGCGAGATGGCGCCCCAGATGGGTGCGGTCGCTCCGATTCCCACCGAGCCGGTGGAGTAGTCGACCGTGTCGGGATCCTTCGCCCTGCTCGGGTAGCTCTGCAGCCCGCCGAGCGCGCGGAGCGACGTCATGTGCGTCTCGTCGAGTTCGCCGAGGAGGTAGTGGATGCTGTGGAGCACGGGCGACGCGTGCGGCTTGACCGAGACGCGGTCCTCGGCTCTGAGCTCGCCGAACCACAGCGCAGTCATGATCGTGGCGATGGAGGCGCTGGATGCCTGATGGCCTCCGACCTTGACGCCCGAAGGATTCGGCCGAACCCGGTTGGCATGGTGGATCATCGACGTCGACAACCAGAGGACGCGCTGCTCGATGGCGGCGAGAGCGGTCAGTTCTTCGGAGTCGGGACGGGACGTGGCGGCAAGAGTGATGGGGAGTGTCATGGCGATCCTCGAGGAGGGACCCGGCCACGATGCCGGATCCTCGATGCTCCGGCCCTTCTGGGGCGATGCGCTGCAGACGTCGTGGTCTCCAACGGTGTGAGCAGATGAAGCAGTAGGTGCGACCAGTGCACCACTCACGTCCGGAACGGGCAATACACTTGCCTCAGATTGATCAGAACGCCCATTTGGGCCTGTGCCTCGCGAAGGAGCCTGCGCACCATGACTTCCTCGACCACTGCAGATCGAACCGATCGCCGCCTGATTCTGGAACTCATCCGCTCCCCGGCGGCCACGATCGTCGCCCTTGCCGAGCGGGCCGGCCTCGCACGCAACACCGTGCGTGCGAGGCTCGCGCGCTACGAGGACGGAGCGCTGCGCTCGTTCCAGCGCCGGGTCGACCCCGCCTTCCTCGGATACCCGCTGAGCGCGTACGTGCTGACGAAGGTGACCCAGCGCAGACTGGACGACGTCGGCGTGGCTCTGCGCAACATCCCCGAGGTCGTCGAGGTCCTCGGCCTGTCGGGCATCACGGACCTGATGATCCACGTCGTCGCGCACGATGCGGACGACCTGTACCGCATCGCAGGTCGGATCCTCGACATCGACGGAGTCAAGCGCACGACGACCGGTCTGGTGATGCGGGAGATGGTCCCCTATCGCGTGGAGCAGTTGCTCTGATGCGCAGAGAAAAGGGAAGCCCCTGGACTTCTGAGAAGTCCAGGGGCTTATTGGCTCCCCGGCTTGGACTCGAACCAAGAACCTGCCGTTCAGGAAGCACACGACCGAGGCCTGCACCGAGGGACGCCACATCATGGATAGTTTCAGTGCGGAAATACCAGGTCAGCTAGTAATAGCTTTCGACACGCCCGGAGCACTCCGCAAGAATCACAATACTCGTTGGGACGAGTTCCCCGGCGATGTTTCGGGTTGATTCGCGTGAGTTGAACGATTCTGCGGGTACCGCAGTCGTCCCCTCCTCCAGTGTCGCAACTGGCCGCCAGGTTGTCGTCGGTCAGTTTCGGTTCAGACCATGTCTCCTGCTGTCGAGCGCAATCTTGAAGTGGCTCTCTGCCGCATCGATTGCCGACGTTGGCGTTGACGGGTCGAACACACGCAGAAGCGAATACCGGAAGGTTGAAGGATCAAGGCCGCGCAGTTCGACGTTGCCACCATGGCTGTTCGTCGCGTACACAGTCCATCGCTGGCGGATGTTCTCTTCGCCATCCGCCTTGCCCACGTAGTGACGCCCGTCGCGAGTGTCAGTGATCAAGTAGATGCCAACCACGGATGAAAGCGCGGTTCGCCACGAGGCGTAGCGGTGCTCGCGCATGACGGCCTGGAGCTGCGCGTAATCGAGGACGAGTCTGTCGAAACCCGGGAACGGCATCGGCTCGGCATCAGCGATACCCATTACCGGGTAGCTGCCTGCCGTACTGGCGCGCATCCACCAGGTCCGCGGCGAACGCCATCCGATGACCAGACGCCCGCGGAGATCTGCCATGTGCTCGGACACGACCATGTCGAAGACTCGGCGCACGCCGTCGTTGGCGACCTCGCCGCGGTTCTCGACAACACCCCACAGGCGCGCTTGGTCGCCACCCTCGCGGATAAAGACCGTCCAGAAGCGAGGCGGGTCAGCCGGGAAGCGCCGTGGGTCCGCCGACTGATTCCGCGTGTACTCCAGGATCTCCCCGTCGGTCGAGTCCGCATGGATGCCTGAGATACCGCTGTCCTCGTGCTCACGCACATAGGCATGGCGGATCACTAGCGCATCCGACAGATCGATGCCTGCGTCGAGCAGGATCGGTCCGAGCGTCAAGGCCATCAGTTCTCGTCCCACTCTCGCCGCTTGTTTGCCATCCAATCGCTTGCACTGCTTGAGATCTTGGTCGCGTCGAGTTGCTGGATGTACTCAAGGAACTCAAGCATGCCGGCCTCCTGATTGTTGCCGTAGTTGTCCGTCGTTGGATACTCCAGGAGCGCATCGATGTCCGCCTGTGTCAGTTCGCCAGCGACCAGCTCGAGCCGCATTAGCATGACATTGCTGTGGTCGTAGGAACGGGTGAAGTCGGCCTCTTGGAGCCACTTCGCCTTCAGCACCTTCCGCACCGATGACGATGCTAGCCCCGCAGGAAGCGTCAGCGCGTCGATCCACTTGCCGCCTTCGAATGCGCGGTAGAAGCGGGTCGCCGAGTAGCCGCGGCGCGTGGCAGTGACGAGCTCCTCGATCTCCTGGATCAGCTCCTCACTGACGTACTTGGTGATCAGGTCGTAGGCAAGACTCGCCAGTGCGATGTAGTGGATTGCGAGATTCGTATCGATCGGCGACGCGGGCGTATGGGCCTTCTCGTTGCGAAGGTGTTGGACTCCGAGGTGCAAGTATCCGATTCCCCGGAAGAAGTCCTTCTCGGCATCGCTTGACGCCGTGGCCTTGCCGAACAGCGCATTCCAGTGCCCCTCGTTCTGAGCGCTGTTGTTGAAGACGTCAGTGGCCTTCTCTTTGCCGGTGATGTCTCGCAGCTTCTCGCGCACCAGCTTGTAGGACTCTTCGACGGCATGGAAGTAGTCCCCCGTCGCGAGGTATCGCTCGATGTGCGAGTAGATGTCCTCGTGGATCTCTATTTGGATCCGGTTCGCGTTGACTGTCGCTTCGGTCGTGAAGCTGGCGGCAGTCTCAGCGTTGGCGACAGGATCTGGCGTAGGTGCCAACTCAACCGCGATCGAGCGTAGCCGAGCGAGCTGGTCGGCGCTCATCTCGATTCCGGAGTTGCCCGCCAGTTGCTTTGCCTCGACGTAGTCAGCGAGAGCGATGAGTGACGTGGCCACCTCGTTGTCGTCGGCATTTTTCCAGAAGGCGCGAAGCCTGTTGGCTTTTGAGTCGCCGAAGCCGGGGTATCGTTCCGCGTCGTAGATGTCGACACTGAGGTCGCGGAAGAAGTTGGCGAACGAGGCATTGCTGAAGTCCAGGACGTATCCGCCAGTCATGGTCAACACCGGCTCAAGGAACGTCTTGTGTGCAACGCTCAGGTTACTCATCTGACTGACTCCGCTTCGTGGTCGCGTCTCCGACGTCGGCATCGCCGCGTCCTTGATCTGGCGTGGACGCGCGGTCGGACAATAGCGCCCCAACGAGAAGCATCGAGATCATCTCGTCAGCAAGCTTGCCGAGTTTGCGAATGTTCCCAAGACCTCCGGCCACCGGCTCTAACCGCTGCTTGACGAATCCGGCATCGATGACGCCCTTCTCATCGGCCTCGAGAGCTTCGACCCGGTCGTCAACCAGGCGTCCGATGATCGTCGTGACCTCATCCTTGGTGAGTGGCTCGAACCCCACCAATGCATCGAACCTCGAATAGAGGGCATCACCGAGCGCGTCGCGGATCTCCTTCTCCGATGCGTAGTTCGATGTGCATACGATGAGCGCCCGACCGACGTCCACGCGGTAGTTCTTGTCCTCGAACGTGCCGCCGTCGAAAAGCTGGTAGAACGCGCTGTGGAACACCGAGTTGGCCTTGTCGAACTCGTCAATCAGGATCACGCCGGACTCGCGGTCCAGCAGATCACGAGCGAAAGAAGCCTCCGCGTGACCGCCTCCGAACACATACGACGCGAACTTGTCGTTGTGAAACATCGAGAACTGTTTGCGCATCAGCGTTCCGCCGAGGAGTCCGTTGATGAACTGAGCTGTCTCCGTCTTGCCGACGCCCGACGGACCGTAGAACATGACGACAGTCGGCTTGTCATTGCTCGCGCGGGTCAGCGGGTAGAGAGCAGCGAGTAGCGACTCCCTGACGCCAGGTTGCCCGACCAGATGTTCTTCGAAACCATCGTTGAACTTCACCAGCGTGTCACGAGTTACAGCCGGATAATCATAGGTCCTTACAGAGAAGGCGCCGTCGTTGACGAACGTCCGTTCGAGATGGGCGTGCACCTGGGCAGGAGGATTGTGAAGGTGCAGCTCCTTCGGCTTCAGGGCTCGGACAAGGCCGGGGAAGTTGGTGATGACGTGCTCGTTGAGGCTTGCGTAATCTCCCGACTCCGCGATCAAACGCTTCGGACGCTTCCAGCGGGCCTTCTCTCGCGGTGTCTCGCCCTCCTGCGGCGGCATAACAACTCGGAGTTCGCGCAGTAGCTCGTCGTGAGCAAAAACAGACTCGAGAAGCCCCTCGGAGTTCTTCTTCCTCGCTTGCGTCTGGAACCATGACAGCGGCCCGTAGTAGACCACTATCTTGGTCTCACTCGACATGCTCTACCCCTGCGAGCAGGACGTCGTATACGTCCAGTAGCCCCGCTTCGTCGCCGTCACCGCTCATTCCCCTAAGAAGCTCCTTCGCCGTTACAGGCGCGGAGTTACTCGGCGACATCTCCGCTTCCATGGTGAGGCTCGACTCCATCGCCCGGCCGACTCTCAACCCGTGAAACACCAGTTCCATTCGACCGAGATCGACCAGGCCATAGTTGTTACGGAACGCTCGGATGTTGAACCGCAAGATACGCTTCTTGCCGTCCGCGCCCTGCCCAAGAAGCTCGTAATAGCCCTTCGCCGACAGTAACGCGCTATCCAGCTCAGCAAGATTGACGGGCAATTCATCGATCTTGAGCATCGCCAAGTATGGCGTGTACATCTTCATGTACGCCGCGGAATCGCTACGCGCAGTGACCGACAGCCCGTCGAGTCGCTCGATGCCCTCCAACTCACCGAGCTTGCTGAGGTAATCGGTCAGGATGGTGTTGGAGAGTGTCTTGTTGAGGATGCTACGTCCGACCGCAGATGCACTCGCGGCGACGCCAGCTTCGGCGGATCCCCCAAAGAAGGGCAGCCAGTTGAACTTTGCAGCGGCCTTCGCGCGAGCCTCGGCTTCCACCTGCGCGGCCCGTTCCTTGGTCAGTTCCTTCGAGGACGTCTCTTTGCCGCCCGCAACGATATCCAGCAGGTCCGATGCTGACTCCTCATCGAAGTAGACAATCTTGATCAACGTCGCGTTCGCCTCATTCTTGGCCGTGCCGGACATCAATCGCTCCCTCCGGCTCCGAGTCCGTAGAAGCGCTCGAAGAAGCGCGTGAGCGCCTCCACGGCCGCCCGCTTGGTTTCGCCATGCCCGCCGTCGGCAGCGAAGCGCGACACTGGCGGGAGGATCTTGGTGATTGCTGTGCCTGTGGTTCGAAGCTGCCCATCCCGGAAGGCCGATTCGATGAACGAGCGCGTCTCTTCTGGGCGCAGTTTCTGTTGAGTGATCAGCGCGTCGAGCTCCGCCATGCGCTTCGCCGCGACGAACGCCTGCCACTGCTCATCGACCGCTCCGGTCACGGAGACGGAGTCCACGAAGTCCTCGACCAAGTCCCGCTTGCTGCGAAGACTCGGGCTGGCATCGACGGCGCGCGCGATCTCTGCCCGGATCTCCTTGTCGTTGCCGTCGCCGAAGCTAGCGCGGTATTTCTCCACTAGCATCAAGATGTAATCGACGTTGATCTCGACCTGCTTGATCAGCTCGATCTCGAACACAACGTCGTCGTTGATCAGTTCCTTGTCCGTGTCGCGGTTCTTGCGGAATTCCGCGTAGAAGTCGAGATAGAGGCTCCGGTAGTCCTGTGCCTGGCCGTCCGTCAACGGATCCTGGCCATCGAAGTCGTCGAAGGACGTCAGGATGTTCTGGAGCCGCAGGATGGCACCGAACAACGCGATGAAGTCTTTCTGCGCCGATTCGCCGATGATCTGCTGGCCGAGCGGGTAGTGCTGGAGGAGTTCCGTGACCTTTTCGAGGTAGTCGCCGTAATAGTCCTGGAACGGCTTCAGCAGTACGACTCCACGGGCGTCCCTGTTGCCGAACAGTTCGAGGGCCGCGTTGGTCGCGTCCTCGAGGTTTCGGAAGGACACGATGTTCCCGTACGTCTTGACGGAGTTCAGGATGCGGTTGGTGCGTGAGTACGCCTGGACGAGCCCGTGCGATCTCAGGTTCTTGTCCACGAACAGCGTGTTCATAGTGGTGGCGTCGAAACCAGTCAGGAACATGTTGACCACGATGACCAGGTCGATCTGGCGGTTCTTCATCCGCTGGGACAAGTCCTTGTAGTAGTTCTGGAACTTGTCGGCGCTGGTGTCGTAGCTCGTGCCGAACATGTCGTTGTAGTCCTGGATCGCATCTTCCAAGAACTCACGGTTGTCCGCCGACAGCGCCTCGGTATCGAACGCCTCATCATCGAGGATGTCCTCATCTGGCGCCTCGTTGGCACCGTAAGAGAAGATGACGCCGACCTTCAGACGCCGGTCCGGTGCCAGATGTTGTTGCTGAATCTGGAAGTGGTTGTAGTACCGGCGCGCCGCATCAATCGAGGCGGTGGCGAACAACGCGTTGAAGCCGCGGACGCGCTTCTTCTCGCGGAGTGCCTCAGCCCTACGGCGGCTGCGAACAGACTCGGTAACGTTGGTCACGACCGAATGCTCGTAGCTGGATGCACGTTTGGTCTTCTGGTCGAAATGCTCCACCGTGTACTTGACAATCTCACTGATGCGACGAGGATCGAGCAACGCCTTTTCGGCATCGATCGACGACACCTGCTTGTCATCAGGGTTCCCGACCTTGACTGTGTTGATGTAGTCAATCCGGAACGGCAGGACGTTCTTGTCGGTAATCGCGTCGACGATCGTGTAGGTGTGCAGCTTGTCGCCGAACGCCTGCTCCGTTGTCTTCAGCCGCGGGTTGCCGCCGCTCCCGGCGTTCGCCGCGAAGATCGGGGTGCCGGTAAAACCAAAGAGGTTGTATCGTTTGAACGCCCTCGTGATGTCAGTGTGCATGTCACCGAACTGGGAACGGTGGCACTCATCGAAGATGATCACGACGTGGCCCGAGTAGATTTCGTGCCCCTTGTTGGCGCGGATGAAGTTCGAGAGCTTCTGGATCGTCGTGATGATGATCCGTGCGTTCGGATCTTCGAGCTGTTTCTTGAGCACCGCCGTCGAGGCGTTGGAGTTCGCGGCACCCTTCTCGAAGCGGTCGTACTCCCGCATCGTCTGGTAGTCGAGATCCTTACGGTCCACAACGAACAGCACCTTATCGACGGTAGAAAGCTTCGACGCCAGCTGGGCGGTCTTGAAGGAGGTCAGGGTCTTCCCCGATCCTGTCGTGTGCCAGACGTACCCGCCGGCATCTACGCTGCCGAGTCGCTTGTAGTTGGTCGCGATGTCGATACGCTGAAGGATCCGCTCGGTCGCGACGATCTGGTACGGCCGCATGACGAGCAGGTCGCGGTCGACCGTGAGCACGCAGTACTTGGTGAGGATGTTGAGCAGCGTGTGCTTCGCGAAGAAGGTCTTCACGAACGCGGTCAGCTCCTGGATCGGCTTGTTATGCGCGTCCGCCCACCACGAGGTGAACTCGAAGCTGTTGCTGGTCTTCTTCTTGGTCCCGGAGCTCTTCTTGCTCTCGTCTAGGTGACGGTTACGCGTCGTGTTGGAGTAGTACTTAGTCAGCGTGCCGTTACTGATCACGAAGAGCTGGACGTACTCGAACAGGCCGGAGCCTGCCCAGAAGCTGTTGCGCTGATAGCGGTTGATCTGGTTGAACGCCTCGCGGATGTCGACGCCGCGGCGCTTGAGTTCGATGTGCACCATCGGCAGGCCGTTCACGAGCACGGTCACGTCGTAGCGGTTGGCGTACTTCGCCCCGCCCTCGTCCTGGCCGATCTCGTACTGGTTAATGACCTGCAGGCGGTTGTTGTGGATGTTCTTCTTATCGATCAGCATCACGTTCTTCGTAGAACCGTCATCGCGCGTCAGCATCTGAACGTGATCCTCCTGAACGCGGATCGTCTTCTCGACGATGCCGTCGTTCTGACTCGCGACCTTGTTCTTGAAGAAGTCATCCCACTCCGCATCGCTGAACCTGATGCTGTTCAGCGCCTCCAACTGGGTGCGTAGGTTCGCGACCAGTTGCGCCTCAGTCGTGATCGGAAGGTACTCGTGTGCCTGCGACTGCAGTTGGCGGATCATCTCACGCTCAAGGTCAGCCTCAGACTGGTACGCCGTCGCCTGAGCGGAGTCGGGGACATACTCCGCAACGACCGTGCTCTCGGCTGAGACGGCGATCGGTTCATACTTGCGTGGGGTCGGGTCGCTCATGCCGCGGCCGCCCATCTGAACGCCTTAAGAAACTCCTGAAACTCGCCCTTAAATGCTTCCTTGTATTCGTCGGCGACATCAAAAGAATCGATATCAGCAAATCGGTCATGGCTGTACAGATTGAGAACCTTCGTCACCAGCGCTGCATTTGGCCCGACTAGCAGGTCACCCCACCCTCCCGTGTGCCCGAGGAAGTTCGCCGTCTTTTCGAGCAGAGCTCGAAACTGATTGAAGTGGACTCGCTCGATCGCATTCGTCGAGATTGCGCCCTGAATATCCTCCACAATGCCAAGGTGATAGCTGAAAGGAGAGTCCTTAGACTGCTTGGCAAGCGTCCATCCGGCGGCTGATCCTCTCGCGAGAACGTACGCTCGGTCACTCTTCCGACGGAGCGAGTTGAACAGCACGTTAAAGAAGAGGGCGTGGTGAGTGGCAATCACGAATTTTAAGTCGATCGCTGACGCTCGCTTAACAAGGTCCGACAACGCGAGCGCCACTGATACAATACGGACATCATCCATGGATGACACAGGATCGTCTATGACTGCAAGCGTTAGCTGGTCATAGCTAGCCGTAGAACGCAGCTCAGGACTGTCGCTAAGCGTCTCAATCGCTTCGCTCAACACAGAGTAGTAGACGCTCCAAACGAATATGCTCTCCTCGGCTCGAGATATCTTGATGCCGTCCGTCGCGCTATCGTCACCCTTGTGTATCCCAAAGCTAATCTCGCCGCTCTCGAAGTCGAGTCTTGGTTCAATTCTGCCGTTGGTAAAAGCTTGGAAATTGTCGATGATGGCACTGTCAAGACCTTGGGTCACGATAGTTTCCAATAGCTCTGACTCTGGATTGATCTTAAGGACGACTCGCTCGTTGTCCCAGGTAAATACGTCCTCAACGAAGGAGTTGTAGAGAACGACGCTACCTGGATCACGATCCTTAAGATGCTGAGCTAGTCGAGTCTTGCCGATTGTGTTTGGGGCGTAAATCAATGCGCTGCGCGAATCGGCAAGGCCTTGCAATACGTCGTCCGCCAAGCTCGTGACTGTTTCATGAAGGCCGGTCATCTAAACAGCCTCTTCAAAGGTCAGTAGCTTGTCACGGTAGTACTCGTACTGCTGGCGGCGGGCAGCAAGCTCGGCGGGAAGACCGATGCTCAGGTCGTTGACCAGCGCATCGAACCGGTCGAGAAGTTCGACCACTCGCCCCTGTTCATGTCGGGAGGGCAGCGGTAACTCGACTGACTTGACGATATCGGCGTTCAAGTTCTTGACCGTACCCGCTCCTGCGCGCCGCTCGAACTCTGCTTGGACTGGCGCTGAGCGCAAGAGGTAGTAAAGATAGTCCGGGACGAACGCATCGCTGAATCCACTGATTGCAAGCCAGCCGTCGTGGATGCACCCCTCGATCTTCGAGATGTAAGGACGTCCAAAGCTCATCGAGTTCGACAGCACGAAGTCACCGGGCTGTACGCGACGGGACTTCGCCGCTCCAGCCGGAGAAACGCGTTGAGCAGTTCCAGTGATGTATTTACCCCCCGCGGGCACATCGCCGATCTTGATCCAGGGAACGCCGTCAGAGGCGCTTGTAATGAATTCCTGAATGGGACGAGGTGATGCGCCGCGAACGATAGATGCAATATCACCCAGACGAACTCGCGAGGCATTAGAAGCGTTGTCGAGGAGAACTCCAGCATAATAGTCGTATTGGTGCCGACGAGCCTCCAGCTCCGCCTCCAGCTCCGCCTCCAGCTGTGTGAACTTATCCAATACTCCCACGATCTCACGTTGTATCTCGAGAGGCGGGACCGGGAATCTAAACTTCTTGAAGCCCGCCATGTCGACGGACGCGAAGCTCGAAACGGTGGTGTTGTTCTTGCACCACTCATCGAGCACGAAACAGTAGTAGTAGATGAACTTGATGTCGAACTGACCCGCGAACTCGTCCTTTAGCGCGAGAGACGTGAACCTCTGGTTCGACAGGTGCGGCACGGTGATCAGCGCGTGCTCGCCAATCGTTGCCGACGTCGCGACGATGATCGAGTTTGCTGGAAACAGTTTGCCGCTCTTCACAGCCGTTTCGGCAATGTGCTGGATCGAGTCCCCGAGCACCTGGCCGTTCTCTCGAATGTCTTCCATGCGGAACCAGGGGATGGTTCCGCCGACCCAATTCGCAGCGACCGACTTGGAGGGCGTATAGCCATTGCGCGTGGTGAAGAGCGCCTGCAACTCCAGGTGCGGCACACCATTGGGGCAATGCTCGCGGATCAGGTCATCAATGCGGCTCACCGGGCGCCCTCCAGATCCGCAACGATGTCGTCAATCGAGACCCGCAGCTCCGCCTGACGTGCGACGATCTGGGAGATCTCGGCGTTCAGCGCGGCGATGTCGACTACCTCGCGGGTGTCCTCGGCCTCGACGTACGAAGAAACGGCGATGTTGTAGTTATTGGCTGCGATGTCCGCGTTCGAGACCAGCGCGGAGTAGTGAGCTTCTTCAACGCGCCCTTCGAGAGTCATCAGGACGTTCTGCTGGTGGTCAGCCGTCAGCTTGTTCTGATTACCGACGCGCTTGAACTCAGACGACGCATCGATGAACAGGACGGAGTTGTCTGTCTTTGACTTCTTGAGCACGATGATGCACGTCGCGATCGTCGTACCGAAGAAGAGGTCCGGTGGTAGCTGGATGACGGCGTCGACGTAGTTGTTGTCGATGAGGTACTGGCGGATCTTCTGCTCCGCTCCCCCGCGGTACAGCACGCCAGGGAACTCGACAATGGCAGCCGTGCCGTTCACGGCGAGCCAGCTCAGGATGTGCATCGTGAAGGCGAGATCAGCCTTCGACTTCGGCGCGAGGACGCCGGCCGGCGCGAAACGCTCATCGTTGATCAGGAGCGGGTTGGCATCGCCATCCCACTTAATCGAGTACGGCGGGTTGGAGACGATCGCCTCGAACGGCTCATCGTCCCAGTGCGCCGGGTCGATAAGCGTGTCGCCATGCGCGAGATTGAACTTCTCATAGTTGATGTCGTGCAGGAACATGTTGATCCGCGCGAGGTTGTAGGTGGTCAGGTTGATTTCCTGGCCGTAGAAGCCCTGACGGACGTTCTCCTTGCCGAGCACCTTGGCGAACTTCAAGAGCAGCGAGCCCGAACCGGCGGCCGGGTCGTAGACCTTGTTGACGGCCGTCTTGCCAATGACCGTGATGCGCGCGAGGAGTTCAGAGACTTCCTGTGGGGTGTAGTACTCGCCACCGGACTTACCTGCGTTCGCCGCGTACATCTGCATCAGGTACTCGTAGGCGTCGCCGAAGAGGTCGATCGAGTTGTCCTGCAGGTCGCCAAGCGGCAAATCGCCGATCGCATCAAGCAGCTTCACGAGCTTCTCATTGCGCTTCGCGACCGTTGCGCCGAGCTTGTTGCTGTTGACATCGAGATCATCGAAAAGACCCTTGAGGTCGTCCTCGCTGTCCGTGCCAAGCGCTGAGCCTTCGATGTTCTTGAAGACTCGCTCGAGCGTCTCATTGAGGTTCTCGTCGCTGGGTGCGCGCCGCCGTACGTTAGCGAAGAGCTCCGACGGCAGGATGTAGAAGCCCTTCTCGGCGACTGTCTCCCGGCGACCGAACTCTGCGGCAGCGTCTGGAAGGCGGGCATAGTCGAACTCGGCATCGCCCGTATCACGCTCACCCTTGTTGATGTACGCCGTCAGGTTCTCGGAGACGAACCGGTAGAAGAGCATGCCGAGCACGTAGGACTTGAAGTCCCATCCATCAACGGATCCGCGCAGATCGTTCGCGATGCGCCAGATGGTCTTGTGCAGCTCGGCGCGCTGCCCCTCTTTGGTGGTCGGTGCCATGTGTATCGTCTCCTGCGCAGCGTGGCGCGATTCGTAGTAGTCACGCTCACACCCAAGGTATCGGTCGATGCCGACACCGAGCAGGAGCGCCTCGGATGGAACATTCCGTCCGGAAGGATTCTTGCGAGGCTCGGCTTTGCCGGATCACAAGATCCCTATGCGGACAGGCGTCTTACGGCGTCGTATTGCCCGACGAGTCCTGCGGTGCATCCTCGGTTGCCTCGACGCCACGGGCCCCGTCCTGCAACTCGTCGGCAGCGACAACTGAGTCAGGAAGCATCTCCCCGTACTCCTCCCGAATGAAAGCCAAGCCTTCGGCAAGTGATGGATCGAACTGGAGAGAGCTCGTTGCGAACTCGAGCCTCCGCTTGTTCTCGTCGATGATGTCCCGCCAGCGACGAACGTACGCCCGCACGAGGGGCTTGCCCTGCTTCTTCTCTGGTTCGAGGAGCAGACCGACCTCACGGTTGGGCTGCTTGATCGAGTTGTCCATCAAGTCGTCGTAGTCAGTGACGACCAAGATGAAGTCCCACACGGCGCGATCGCTAGCGAATGCGGAATTAGCCAGCACCACGTTGACATAGTCCTCGATCTGGTCGCGTTCCACCCGACCAGCCGTGATCCCCGGTGCCTTCAGCTCAATCACCAGGTGCCGCACGCGATCGTGCTGTTGGGCTCTGGCCGCAAGATGCAGGTCGACTCGCCCCGACTTGCCGTCCCATCGCTTAACCGGTTCGACAGCTCCGTCGGGAAGTCCCTCGAGCTTCAGGTGAGTACGGAGCACCTGGGTGAGTCCGCGCTCACTGTTCATGAGGTGGTATTCCTCACCGAAGATCCAGAGCTCATTCTCCAAGATCTTGTGAAGGTGATCACGCTCGCCGAGCTGCTTCGAGTCCGCTGGGTCGAAGAGAAGATGTTCCAGTCCAGCCAGAAACTTGCTACGACTCGTGACGAGGTTCGCGCTTCGTATCACGCCAGCCAGTGTTGTCTCGCTGAGGAGTTTCGTGAGCGCCTGGCGATCCTGTTCAGTGAGCGCTACGTACTCGCTCACTAGAATTGCGAGGTTCTCAGGGTCTGTCCGGAGAGCATCTCGCAGCAGATTGAGCGTGAGCTGCGCGCCGTCCTTGCGTTTCGGGATCTGCGGAACGATCGCGCTGGACACGATGTCGAACACTGCACGCTCCGCCTTGTCAACTTCCGTCACCGGCTCGTCCGCATAGGGATAGATCCCCTTGGTCTTCCACTCCTCGATCTGATCACGTCGTCTCGATCGACGACGAGAGGCGAAGTGGTCACGGATCGCCGCCTTCGTGGCACGCCACACCGCGCCTGCGGGATCTGGGGCCATGTCCGAGAGGCTCAGCGCCGCCAACGACTCGACGTCAAACCCAGGCCATGTGACGTAGGCGGAGAAGGCGGCCTGGTTCTCAAGCTCCGCACCGGAAACCTCGACGGCGAATCGTTCGTCGTCTTCGCCGAAGTACACAGCACGGTGCTTGCCCGTGCGCCACTCGATGATTCGGATCCGGATACTCGTGGCGGGATCGCAATCGAGCGTCGCCTGCATCGTGGTGTCGTCGAGTATCTCGTCCGACGGGTTGAGCACCGCTCCGTCGAACGAAATCGACAGGTGCTCATCGTTGAGAAGCACTGGTGCGAAATGCGAAGTAAGGGTCGTCAGCGTCGATTCACTCTGAAGCAGGTTCAAACTACGGTCTTGTTCGTTGAGAGCGGTGACGACCGTGCCCGTCTTCTGCGCGGTCGACGGCGATACTTCCCAGCCAAATGGATCAGCCTGCTCTGTGGAGCCGACGATCACGACCCGCTCGCGTTCGCCGATGGCATTGATGCTCTCACTCACCCAGGTCACGCGCGAGCCGAGCGCGAACGCCCGGAGACGCCCTTCGCCGAGCTTGCCGTGAAGGCCACGCTTGTCGTTCTTAGATCGTGTTGCGAGGGCTTTCCACGAGCCACCGATGCGCCCGAACGTTGACTGGACCTCGTCCGACGAGATGCCGTGGCCGTCGTCCGTGACCGTCACGCTCTCGATGGCGTCCATGTCGGACAGCGTGAGGTCGATGCGCACGGAATCCGCTTCAGCATCGATTGCGTTCCACACCAATTCCACAACTGCGCGGACAGGGTCGCGCTGACGGGCGTGACGCGTGACAAAATCGCTGGTAGCAGAAAGCGGAAGGTCTCTCACCCGTCTCACTGTAGAGCCAATACTCACCCCGACTGCTTCCGTTCCTTTCGCCTTTTCGAGGAGCACCTTTGAAACGTTCGGCGGTGACTCACCCGTTGAATCGAAAGTCCTTGTACGAGCTCCGTACGTTGAAGCGCCGTCCGTCCTTGCGCCTCTGCAGGAATCCGGCGACGGTATCGGCGTCTTTGGGTCGCATCCCGAGCTCTCGGCATTTGGCGCGCACCTGCTCGACCGTGATCGGCGTCCAACGCTCGGGGCAGTTCATCATGTCCGCCCTGAGCTTGTCCTCCTCGTTCCATTTGAGCCCGGACGAGTACCCGGCCGCCATCGAAGCGACGTACTCGAGGATCCCTTCGACTCCGTTCGGTAGCGGCTCACTCGGGGCTGGGTTCTCTGTCCCGACTCGAGGCGGTACTGTCGCGTCATTGAGAAGCTGGACTGGGTTGGCGTCCTCGATCCATTCGTAAGCTTCCGTCCCGCCGTGCTCGATTACGACGAGGGCGTCTGGTTCGGCATCCCACAACTGGTTAAGGTGCTCGCGGTCCGGCCAGCAGTACACGACTCGCCGGCCTCGGAGCGAGCCGACCGAGAGCCCGCGCCAGGTGTGCTGGTTGACCCCTGGCTGTTTGATGAGGCCCTTCAGGCTGTCGCCGTCGAACTCCTTCTTCGGCGTCACGACGATCACCGGCCCACCCTCCTGGGCGTCGAGCCACCGGAGCGCACGTAGATTCTGGGCTTCGCGGGTGTCGTCTTCAGAGATTCGTGAGATCGCGACCGGGTACTTGCTGGTGTTGGATGACATTGGTTCCTCCGGGCTCGGGTGCTGTGCCGCGATGCTACGCGGGGCTGCAGACATCGCCACGGGACATCATCGAGATCAGCGTGCACAACTGGAGCGGCAAGCCGCGCCCGTCAGCCGAGCGGTGCGAAGAGTACAACCACCGCGACGTGGTCACCTCCGAGAAGTTCGTCACGGGGGCCCATACCGCGGACGTCAGACGCCAGCACGCCGAGGACGTTGCCCGAGCAGAGCGCGAAGTAGCCAGAGCCGAAAGGGGCTCTTCGGACGTACGGTGCGGGTCAGGTGAGTCCCCAGTCAGGTGTTGTCAGGAGAATCGGCCCCCGTGCAGCACGATCTCGTAGGGCGAATTCGCCCTACACTTGGGCGATGCTAATCGATCAGCTGATCCGGCTTCGACATCATCGATGTCTTCCCGCGACGATCCTTGGCGCCCGCACGGGTATCGACGCAAGCGCCATCTACGCATACGAGCATGGTCGTCGGGACCCCCGAGTATCGACAGCCGAGGCATGGGCGCGCGGACTCGGCGCCCGGCTCCTTGTGGTGGAGACACATGGCCGCACGAGCGCGGCAGAGACAGCAGCCCAGATCCGGCACCACCTCAGGGACGGCGACCGCAACGCGGCCGCACAGGCGCTCCTCCAGCTTGCGAGCACTCTCCGCGCCAGCGACGTCCTCACTCTAGCTGCCCTGACTGTCGACGAGCCAGAACCGCAAGAAGACGGATGGACGTGGGCGGTAGCCGGCCTCGTCGAGTATGTGACCGCCCGTCGTGGCATCCCGACGCCACATTGGGTAACCGAAACCTCCGGGGATCCGACCGCCCGATGGGACCCCTGGGCGACGGAACTGATAGACCTCGTCGATGTCGACAAGGTGCCCGAGCCGCTGCGCCGCCGAGGCGTTCTCATCGAAGCCGGCGAACTCGAATCGGCATGATTCGCCGGAGCGGTGAGCTGCGGACTCTGCGTACGCCATGCCCGGCGGCACTACTCGACGCTCTGGCCTTGGCTCAAGACGAACTCCCGGACGGACGTAGCTGTCCACCGAAGATGCTTGCCGATCTTGATCGGAGCCGGCCCGGTATCAGCCTGACGCCACGCCTCGATCGTTCGAGGCGAAACGCCGAAGTACTCCGCCACGTCCTCCTTGGTCAGCAACGTCGGAAGATCAGCCGCCGCGAGCCGGTCGGTGCGGCCTGAATCGGACACATCATGCACAGTCATGAGGCCACCTAATCAGGCAGGCCGCACACGGCATAGTGTTAACGCGTATCAACGCGTAGACCACTCAGGAACCGGCTGTTTTCGGTGAGTTTAAGGTGAGTTGGAGCGACTTTCACACGAGTGTTCGGAATAGCCAAATGGCCCCCGATCCCTTGAAAATACTGGGATCGGGGGCCACACGTTGGCTCCCCGGCTTGGACTCGAACCAAGAACCTGCCGGTTAACAGCCGGCTGCTCTGCCAATTGAGCTACCGAGGAATGTGCTCCGCTGCGCGGGCAACTCCTCAACCTTAGCAAACTCGGAGCCCTGCTCGTGACACGAGCCGCCCCTCGGGCGTGTCGATCCGGCACTCCCTCACGGCTGGGAGTCGGCCTCGGCGTTCGGCGCCCAGAGGAGGTCCTTGCCGACGCCGCGAGCGACCACGTGACCGCCTTTGAGCATCAAGGTCTCAGCATTCAGCTCGCGGATGAAGTCGGCGTCGTTCGTGACGAGCAGCGCCCCCATCCCGTCCTCCTTGCGCCGACGGGTGATCGCATCGAACACGACGGGGCGAACCTCGAGGTCGAGGTTCGCGAGGATCTCATCGGCGATGAGAACGCGAGGCTCCAGTACGAAGGAACGGGCGATCGCGACTCTCTGCCGCATGCCGGCGCTGAGCTCGTAGGGGAATCGATCAGCGGTGCCGAGCGGGAGGTGCAGCTCGTCGAGCAGCGTCGCCACGCGGATCGACAGCGCCTTGGTGTTCACGCGCTTCTCGCGCAGCAGGATCGGCTCGGCGATGACCTCCTGCACGGTCAGGCGGGGTGGAAGGTCTGCACCTGCCCCCTGCGGCACGAAACCCGTGCGGTAGGTCAGCAGTCGATGTTTGCGCCCGGGCCGCCGGACGTCGACTCCGCACACGTGCGCACTTCCGCCCGAGACCTTGACCGACGGATCGGTGGATCCTGCGAGCGCGAGCACCAGCGAGGACTTTCCCGATCCTGTGGGGCCGGCGACGCAGATCAGCCCGCCCGGCGAGAGTGCGAACGTCACTCCGTCCACCGCACGGGTCGCCCCGCCGTGACCGACGCGGTCGATCACGAGGTCGGAGCAATCGATCGCGGTATGGGGGTCGTGCCTACGGGACATGAATCCATCCTCTCCCGGCCACCGACGGCCGGGCGGTTACGACTCGGCCGAGAATCGCTGCCGTTCGGCGTCGAGATCCCGCAATCGCATGCGCAGCGCCCGTCCTCCCGGCGAGTCCGCCGGCACGCGCTGCACGGCGCTGAGCAACTCCTGTTTCTCGTGCTCGATCCCGCGCAGCACCAGACGGCGGGCGAGGTCCGTGGCCGACGCGACGGCTCCGGCCTCATCGCGTGCGGGGAACGGCATCATCAGCAGCTCCCCCGCGACGCCACGGTACGGCTCACGCACCGCGTTGACGGCATCCGTCGCCCACCCGGCGCGGGTGCGGTCCGCGGATGCCGCGACCGCCTCGCGCACCGCGTCGAGCGCCGGCGTGCGGAACGCTGCGCTGAGTGCGCGTTCGAGGAGCGCCTGATCTATGCGGTGCCCGTACTGCAGGGCTCCCATCAGAGCGTCCCGCTCGATCGCGACATCGGCCGTGCGCGGAAGCCCGGCCAGCGTCACCGGTGCGAGCGCTCCTCCCTCGTCAGGAACCGGGGTCGGCTCGGAACGGAAGGGAGTCGCAGCCTGAGCGCCGCGCCGCGCCGCGCGCTCGACCTCGCCGTGCACCTCGGTGGGGTCCATCCCCAGGCGACGTGCGAGCACGCGCTCGTAGCCAGGGCGGAGCAGGGTGTCACGGATCTCGGCGACGATCGGAGCCGCGGCGCGCAGCGCCCCGACCCGGCCCTCGACGGTCGCCAGATCGAAGCCCGAGATCTTCCGGTCGAGGGCGAACTCGAACATCGGGACCTTGCCGTCCATCAGACCGCGGACGGCGGCATCCCCGCGCTGCAGACGCAGATCGCAGGGGTCCAGCCCATCAGGAGCCACGGCGACGAATGTCTGCGCGTTGAAGCGATCGTCCTCCGTGAACGCCCGCAGCGCGGCCTTCTGCCCGGCTTCATCGCCGTCGAAGGTGAACACGACCTCGCCGGAGGCGTTGTCGTCGCCCATGACCCGGCGGAGCACCTTGATGTGGTCGGTGCCGAATGCGGTGCCGCAGGTCGCGATCGCGGTCGTGAGCCCTGCCAGGTGGCACGCCATGACGTCGGTGTACCCCTCGACCACGACGACGCGACGGGGGTCCCCGCGCGCGATGTCCTTCTTCGCGAGGTCGAGGCCGTACAGCACCTGCGCCTTCTTGTAGATCGGCGTCTCCGGGGTGTTCAGGTATTTGGGGCCCTGATCTTCGTCGAAGAGCTTGCGGGCGCCGAAGCCGATCGTCTGACCGGAGACGTCACGGATCGGCCACACGAGACGTCCGCGGAAGCGGTCGTAGACGCCGCGCTGCCCCGTGGACACGAGTCCGGCGGTGGCGAGCTCCTCCCGGGTGAAGCCCTGTGCGGTCAGCGCCTTGAGCATGCCGTCCCAGCCGCGGGGCGCGAACCCCACACCGAAATGCGCTGCGGCCCCCGCATCGAAGCCCCGCTCGCCGAGGAAGCGTCGGCCGATCTCCGCATCCGGCGAGAGCAGCTGCGAACGGAAGAACTCGGCCGCAGCGGTGTTCGCGGCGTACAGGCGGGTGCGTCCGCTGGTCTCCGGCGCTGCTCCCCCGTCTTCGTAGTGCAGTGTGTAGCCGATGCGGCCGGCGAGGCGTTCGACGGCCTCGGTGAAGCTCACGTGGTCCATCTCGCGGAGGAACGAGTACACGTCGCCGGACTCGCCGCAGCCGAAGCAGTGGTAGTAACCGACCTGCGGCCGGACGTGGAAGCTCGGGCTCTTCTCGTCATGGAAGGGGCAGAGGCCCTTCAACGATCCGACGCCGGCGGACTTCAGCGCGACGCGCTCTCCCACGATGTCGGCGATGTTCGTTCGCGCCTTGACCTCATCGACATCGGCCTGACGGATGCGGGGCATTCAGCCCACCTCGACGGCGGCCGCCTGCCGATCCGCGCCGACGGCGCGGCGGGCACCGGGACGAGCATGGCGCGGCGTCCAGATGCCGACCTCTGCCGGATCGATCTCCCCGACGAGGCGGTTGTGCCAGTCGATGGCGCTCTGGTCTGTGAGGCTGGCGATCTGATCGACGACGACCCTGGCGCGCTCGGCATCCGTCTCGGACGCGACGAAGTCGGCGGCGAAGGCGGGCTCGAGCACATCGGCACCGGCCGACCACATCGCGTCGGTCGACCACAGCGCATCGGCGAGGCGGGTGAGGACTCGACGCTGCTCCTTATAGACGCCCTTGCGGGCGTCTATCGTGACGATCGCCTGCCCCATGATGCCCTTGAGCACGGCGATCTCGACCTCGATCACCCGCGGCACGACGACGTGGGCGTTGTAACGGACGAGCGCAGACCCCGGGTAGGCCTCGCGCGTCGCCGACACCGCAGCACGGGCGAACCGGCCGATGAAATCGCTGGTGAGGTTCTTCAGGCGGGCGAGATCCTGCCGGGAGCGGTCGAACGAGCGCAGCCACATGGGCTGGCTCGCCAGACGGTAGAGCGCATCGGCGAGTTCGTCGCGGGTGAAGTCGTAGCCGACCCACTGCTGGATGCGATCGATCAGGGCCTCGTGCTCGTGCGGGTCCGAGAGCTGCGCGACGTCGACGTAGCCGTTGACGATCGCGTCCTCGAAGTCGTGCACGGAGTATCCGATGTCGTCGGAGAGGTCCATGATCTCCGCTTCGATGCAGCGCAGGCGCCCTGGAGCCCCCTCGCGCATCCAGCGGAACACGGCCTCGTCCTCCGGGTAGACCCCGAACTTCAGTCGTCCGCCGGGGTCGGGAACCGGGCTGTCGACCGTCCACGGGTACTTGCACGTCGCGTCGAGGCTGGCGCGCGTGAGGTTGAGTCCGACGGAGCGGTCGTCCGAGTCGAGCACCTTCGCCTCGAGACGCGTGAGGATCCGCAGCGATTGCGCGTTGCCTTCGAAGCCTCCGATGTCCGCCGCCCACTCGTTCAGCGCACGCTCGCCGTTGTGCCCGAACGGAGGGTGACCGAGGTCATGGCTGAGGCATGCGGTGTCGACGACATCGGCGGAGACGCCGAGCGCGGTCGCGAGTTCACGACCCACCTGTGCGACCTCGAGCGAGTGCGTCAGTCTGTTGCGGGCGAAGTCGGCCGTGCTCGCCGGGCTGAGCACCTGCGTCTTCGCGGCGAGCCGACGGAGGGCTGCCGAGTGCAGCACCCGCGCCCTGTCCCGCGCGAAGTCGTCACGTTCTGAGCGGTGCGTCTCCGCGAAGAAGCGCTCGGCATCGCGCGGATCGTACCCGTCGCTTCGATGTCCGGATGCCGCCACCTCAGCCACCGCTGTTCTCGATCTCCGCGCCGCGCATCATCTCGGAGGTCGACTCGCCGATCTCGCGGGACTCGAGCCACTTGTCCGGCAGCGACGTGCGCTTGGGGCGCCCCGCTCGTCCACGCTGACCCTCGGCATCCGCACCCGGGTACGGGGCGTCGCGGTCGAGCTGGCCGAGCAGGTCGTCGATCTGCTGGAGGCTCGACGACATCGCGAGCCCGGTGCGCACGTCGCCGCCGACCGGGTAGCCCTTGAAGTACCAGGCGACGTGCTTGCGGACGTCGCGGCATCCGTGGTCCTCGTCGTCGAAGAACTCGACGAGCAGTTCGGCATGACGTCGGAACGCGTCGGCGACGAACCCGAGGGTCGCGTCCACGGGCGTCGACTCGGCGCCGAACGCGGCAGCCAGGTCGCCGAAGAGCCACGGGCGGCCGAGGCAGCCCCGCCCGACGACGACGCCGTCGCAGTCGGTCTGCTCCATCATCCGCACGGCGTCGTCGGCCGACCAGATGTCGCCGTTGCCGAGCACGGGAATGCTGGTGACCGCCTGCTTGAGCTCACCGATCGCGTTCCAGTCGGCGTGGCCGGAGTAGTACTCGCCCGCGGTGCGCGCATGCAGTGCGACCGCTGCAGCACCCGCGTCCTCCGCCGCACGACCGGCCTCGAGGAAGGTGAGGTGGTCGTGGTCGATGCCCTTGCGCATCTTGACCGTGAGCGGCAGATGCTCGGCGGCCTCGACGGCCTGGGTGACGATGTCGGCGAACAGCTTGCTCTTCCAGGGCAGCGCCGCCCCGCCGCCGCGGCGGGTGACCTTGGGCACCGGGCACCCGAAGTTCAGGTCGATGTGGTCGGCGTGGTCCTCGGCGACGATGATGCGCACGGCGTCCGCGATGGTCTTCGGATCCACGCCGTAGAGCTGGATCGACCGCGGCGTCTCGGACTCGTGATGGCGGATGAGACGCATGGTGCTCTCGTTGCGCTCGACGAGCGCACGCGAGGTGATCATCTCGCTGACGTAGAGGCCGGCTCCATACTCCCGGCACAGCCGGCGGAACGCGGTGTTGGTGATGCCGGCCATCGGCGCGAGCACGACGGGGACGTCGAGGTCGATGGGGCCGATGCGGAGCGGGCGTGCGGGGGCGGAGGCGACAGTCATGACGTTCCCATTCTCCCAGACCGGAGCCGACGCAGGCGCATCGATCTAAGCTGTGGATATGACCGACTCCCCCGTGCGCAGCATCCCCTTCACCGACGCTCAGGGAACGGAGAAGACGCTCGATGATCTCGGCGCCGACGTCGTCCTCGTCGTCAACGTCGCGTCGAAGTGCGGCCTCACTCCGCAGTACGAGCAGCTCGAGGAGCTGCAGCGTCTGTACGCCGACCGCGGCTTCAGCGTCGTCGGCTTCCCCTGCAACCAGTTCTTCGGCCAGGAGCCGGGTTCGGTCGAGCAGATCCTCGAGTTCTGCTCCACGACCTACGGCGTCACGTTCCCGATCACCGACAAGGTCAAGGTGAACGGCAAGAACGCGGCCGACCTCTACAAGGAGCTCAAGCAGACTCCGGATGCCGGTGGCAAGGCGGGGCGCGTGGAGTGGAACTTCGAGAAGTTCCTCGTGTCTCCCGACGGCTCTGTGCAGCGTTTCCGTCCGAAGCAGAAGCCCAACGATCCCGAGATCGTCGAGGCGATCGAGGCGGCCCTCACCCGCTGAGACTCGGGCCGCCGTCGACCGATCAGACGGCGGCGGGCTCGTCCTCGTTCTCGCCGCGCTTGGCCCACAGGTCGCGCAGCACGTTCTCGAATGCCGCCGGCGGCTGAGCACCGGAGATGCCGTACTGGCCGTCGATCACGAAGAACGGCACGCCCTGGATCCCGTAGGCACGGGCCTGGGCCTGGTCCTGTCGCACAGCCGACAGATACTCGGCCGACTCCAGCACCTGTCGAGTCGTGTCCGCGTCGAGCCCGACCTCGACGGCGAGTTCTACGAGGTCGTCGATGCGACCGACGTGCTTGCCCTCGGTGAAGTACGCCGACATCAGGCGCTCCTCCATCTCGTGCTGGCGCCCGTTGGCCTTGGCGTGATGCAGCAGCTCGTGCGCCTTCACGGTGTTCGTGTGCTGCAGCACGTCGAACCGGTACTCCAGGCCCGCGTCGCGGGCCACTCCGGTGACGTTCTCGAGCATCTGCTCGACCTGGGCGCGCGGCATCCCCTTGTGGCCCGCGAGGAAGTCGACCTCGTCCCCGTCGAAGTCGACGGGGGTGTCGGGTGAGAGCTCGAACGAGTGGAAGGTGATGTTCACCTGCGGGACGTCGTCATCGCCGGAAACGGCTTCGAGTCCCTTCTCGAGATTGCGCTTGCCGATGTAGCACCACGGGCAGGCGATGTCGGACCAGATGTCGATCGAGATGGGTTCGCTCACACCTTCATCCAACCGCATACCCCGGCGGCCTATTCCACCCCGCTGCTCCCTGAGCGCCCTTCGTCCCATCGCTGCACGCTCAGGAGCGCGACCCAGCCGCTACGATCGACGGATGCTCTCCGCCGACGATCCGCTGCCTTCCCGCCCGCACCGGGTGCTGGTCGCGGGGGTCAGCGGAGCGGGAAAGACGACGTTCGCGTCGCGACTCGGCCGAGCATGGGGCCTCAGACACGTCGAGATCGACGGGCTCTACCACGCCCCCGACTGGACACCCCGTCCGGAGTTCCTCGACGAGGTCCGCACCTTCGCCGCCGAGGACCTGTGGGTCACCGAGTGGCAGTACACGAGCAAGGGCACCGATGAGATCCTCGCGCCACGCGCGCAGCTCGCCGTCTGGCTCGACTATCCGTACCGCATCGTGCGATCCCGCCTGATCCGCCGGACCCTGGCGCGCGGCATCCTGCGCAGAGAGCTCTGGAACGGGAACCGCCAGAAGGGGCCTTGGAACATGCTCCGCGCCGACCCCGATGAGAACATCCTCGCCTGGCAGACGAAGACGCTGAATAAATGGTCGGAGCGGATGCCGCTCCTCGCCGAGCAGCATCCGCATCTCTCGATCGTGCGCCTCCGCCACCCGCGCGAGGCCGCGCGCTGGCTCCGGTCTCAGGCCTGATCCGGCGTGTCCACCGCGCCGCCGAATCGACGGTCCCGCGACAGGTAGACCCCGATCGCTCGCCAGAGCTCCTCGCGTGAGAAGTCCGGCCACAGCGTGTCGAGGAACACCATCTCGGCGTAGGCCGACTGCCACAGGAGGAAGTTCGATGTGCGCTGCTCTCCAGAGCTGCGCAGGAACAGATCGACGTCGGGCATGTCGGGCACATACAGGTTCCGACGGATCATCTTCTCGCTGATCGCATTCGGCCGGATCCTTCCCGCGGCGACGTCCGCGGCGATCGACCGCATCGCGTCGACGAGCTCGACTCGTCCGCCGTAGTTCACGCACATCGTCAACGTGAGGGTGTCGTTGTGCTTCGTGAGCTGCTCCGCGTACTGCAGCTCCTTGATCACGCTGCCCCACAGTCGCGGCTTGCGCCCGGCCCAGCGCACCCGCACGCCCCACTCGTTGAGCTGATCGCGTCGACGGTGCAGGACGTCGCGGTTGTAGCCCATGAGGAAGCGAACCTCTTCGGGCGATCGCGCCCAGTTCTCGGTGGAGAACGCGTACACCGAGAGGTGCTTCACGCCCGCCTGGATCGCCCCCGCGACGACGTCGAGGAGCACCTCCTCGCCCGCCTTGTGCCCTTCGATGCGGTTGAGACCTCGACGGTTCGCCCAGCGTCCGTTGCCGTCCATGACGATGGCGACGTGCTCGGGCACCGCGGGGAACGCCGGCGGGTGCACACCCGTCCAGTCCAGGGGTCGGTACGCCACGGCATCCTTGTGCGTGTACGGCTTGGGGCTCACCTTGCTCCTTCTCGGGGGGCGTCGGTCACGTGGGCGAGCGAGCGGATGCCGCGCTCGAGGTGCCATTGCGCGTAGGCCGCGACCAGACCGGAGGCGGCCGAGATCTCCACCTGCGCCGCGTCGTCGATCACGTCCCACTCCCCCGCCATGAGCGCGCGCAGCAGCATCAGCGTCTTCTCCGCGATGCGCGGACTCCCGGCGGGCGCGTCGTTCGAGCACACCATCCCTCCGAGCTGGGCGACGAATCGGGTGTGCGGGCCCGGCGCACCGCAGCGGGCGCAGTCGTCGAGCGACGGCGCCCACCCGGAGAGCGCCATGACGCGCAGCAGGTAGGAGTCGAGAATGCTGCGCGGGGCGTGCTCTCCCCGGGAGAGAGCGCGGAGGCCGCCGACGAGCAGCAGATACTGCTGGGGCGTCGCCTCGGCGTCGCTGAGACGATCGGCCGTCTCGACCATCGCGTTCGCCGCCGTGAAGCGGTCGTAGTGCGCGGCGATGTCGGTTCCGTACGAGCCGAGGGACTCGGCCTGCTGCACGATGTCGAGGGTGCGCCCCTGATAGAGCTGGACATCGGCGACCATGAACGGCTCGAGCCGCGAGCCGAACTTCGATGAGGTTCGGCGCACCCCCTTCGCGACGGCACGCACCTTGCCGTGACCACGCGAGAGCATCGTGACGATGCGATCGGCCTCACCCAGCTTGTGGGTGCGCAGGATCACTGCTTCGTCTCGGTAGGTCGGCACCGTTCGATTATCCTCCGTGGGCGACAATGGACGGGTGACCGAACCGCTCTTCACCATTCCGCTGTGGGCTGACCTGCTCGGCGTCGGACTCGGCGGGGTGCAAGGCGCGATGTTCGCATCCGGATTCCAGGGCCAGCGCCGTCTGGACTGGCTCGGCGTGGCGATCATCGGAATCATGATCGGCATGGGCGGCGGCCTCATCCGCGACATCCTGCTCGGTCAGCCACCCGCCACCCTGCACAGCAACTGGTATCTGCTGACCGCGACCGGCGCGTCGCTTCTGGGGATGCTGCTCGCCGGGGTGTTCAACCGCGTGAACACCGTGATCGTCGTGCTCGACGCCGTCGTGATCGGGATGTTCGGGGCGTTCAGCACGAGCAAGGCGATCGCCTTCGGCATCCCGCCGGTTCCCGCCGTGTTCATCGGCGTCTGCGCCGCGGTCGGCGGCGGGGTGCTGCGCGACATGCTCATGGGGCTTCCAACGGCGATCATGCACGTCGGCTCGCTCTACGCCGTCGCAGCGGGTGCGGGCTGCGCGTTCATCGTGATCGCGAACATGCTCGGCATGCAGATCACGGTCGCCGCCGTGATCGGGATCGTCGTCACCGCGATCATCCGCATCCTCGCTGTGAGCTTCGATGTCTCGCTGCCGGAGCAGCGCCGCCTGTATCGCCGCAAGGTCGCGGCCGAGACCGGACTCATCCCCGTCATCAACCCGGAGTGACGGTCCCGGTCCCTGAGCGAGCGATGCGAGCCGCCGGTCGTCGAGCGAGCGAAGCGAGCCACCGGTCGTCGAGCGAGCGAAGCGAGCCACCGGTCGTTGAGCGAGCGAAGCGAGACGAAACGCCCCGCATCACAAACGTCTTGTCTCGTCGCTCCGCTCCTCGCTCAACGACCGGGTGCGCACCGGGCTCAGACCGCGGCGAGCTCCCCTGCCCGCGAGCGGATCGACCGGTTCACGGCCGACACGATCGCCTTGAGCGATGCCGTGGAGATGTCACCGTCGATGCCGATCCCCCACAGCCGCTGCTCGCCGACCTGCAGTTCGACGTACGCGGCCGCCTGCGCGTCGCCGCCGGCGCTGAGAGCGTGCTCGACGTAGTCGTAGAGCGTGATGTCGAAGCCCTGTGCGCGCAGAACTTCGATGAACGCGGCCACTGGTCCGTTTCCGCTGCCGACGACCGAGAGCTGCTGCTCGTCGTCGCGCAGGGTGACGTCGAGGACGACCTCGCCGGACATGTCGCTGCGCGTCTGCGTGGCGAGCAGCTCGAAGCGTCCCCACTTCTCGGATGCGTCTGCTGCCGGCAGGTACTCGTCGTTGAAGATCGACCAGATCTGGTCGCTGGTGACCTCTCCGCCCTCGGCATCCGTCTTGGCCTGCACGACACCGGAGAACTCGATCTGCAGTTTGCGGGGCAGGTCGATCGCGTGGTCCGCCTTGAGCAGGTACGCGACGCCGCCCTTGCCGGACTGCGAGTTCACCCGGATGACCGCCTCGTAGGAGCGTCCGAGGTCCTTCGGGTCGACGGGCAGATACGGAACAGCCCATTCGATCTCGTCGACCGTGACGCCCTCTGCCTCGGCCTTCGCGGCCATCGCCTCGAAGCCCTTCTTGATCGCGTCCTGGTGCGATCCGCTGAACGCGGTGAACACCAGGTCGCCGGCCCACGGGCTGCGCTCGGGGACGGGCAGCTGGTTGCAGTACTCGACCGTGCGCTTGACCTGGTCGATGTCGCTGAAGTCGATCTGCGGGTCGATGCCCTGCGTGAACAGGTTGATGCCCAGCGCGACGATGTCGACGTTGCCGGTGCGCTCGCCGTTGCCGAACAGGCAGCCCTCGATGCGATCGGCGCCTGCCATGTAGCCGAGCTCGGCGGCGGCGATGGCCGTGCCACGGTCGTTGTGCGGGTGCAGCGACAGGATGACGTTCTCGCGATGCGCGAGGTGACGGCTCATCCACTCGATCGAGTCGGCGTAGACGTTCGGGGATGCCATCTCGACGGTCGCAGGCAGGTTGATGATGACCTTGCGCTCGGGCGTCGGCTCGAAGACCTCGATGACCTGGTTGCACACGTCGACCGCGAACTCGAGCTCGGTGCCGGTGTAGCTCTCGGGCGAGTACTCGTAGAAGACCTGCGTCTCCGGGATGGTCTTCTCGTACTGGCGGCACAGCCGCGCGCCCTCGAGGGCGATGTCGATGATGCCCTGCTTGTCGGTGCGGAAGACGACCTCGCGCTGCAGCACGCTCGTGGAGTTGTAGAGGTGCACGATCGCCTGCTTCGCGCCGGCGATCGACTCGTAGGTGCGGGCGATCAGGTGCTCGCGCGCCTGGGTCAGAACCTGGATCGTGACGTCGTCGGGGATCAGGTTCTCTTCGATGAGCTGACGCACGAAGTCGAAGTCGGTCTGGCTGGCCGAGGGGAACCCGACCTCGATCTCCTTGTATCCCATGTTCACGAGCAGCTCGAACATCACGCGCTTGCGCTCTGGCGACATCGGGTCGATGAGCGCCTGGTTGCCGTCGCGCAGGTCGACCGCGCACCAGCGGGGAGCCTGGGTGATCCTGTTGCTCGGCCAGGTGCGGTCGGGGAGATCGACGGTGATCTGCTCGTGGTACGGCCGGTACTTGTGGATCGGCATCGCGGACGGGCGCTGGGTGTTCTGCATGATGGGCTTCTACTTCTCTTCGTCAGAATGAACGGGCCAACACAAGCGCCGCGACGAGGAAGGCCCTAGCTCTTAGGACTCGTCGCGGCAGCTAAGAAGAAGCAGACCGCCGAAAGGCATGGGGCCATGGTAGCAGGGAAGCGACGAGCGGACGACCGGTGAGACGATCGCCGCCGACCCGACACTGTCGGGTATGAGTGCGAACAAGCGCCGCCCGCTCCTGGCAGCGGCATCCGTGATCGGTGTCCTCCTGCTGTCCGGGTGCGGATCGTCGACGGCGGGCTCCCCCGCTCCGACGAGCTCCGGCGTCGTCGCGGATCAGCGCATCGAGGCGGTGCATCCCCAGATTCCGGTCGGGCGGGTCATCGGCACAGGCACGGTGATCGACACGGACGGCGCCGTGCAGCTGTGCCTCGGTGCAGTCATGGAGTCGTACCCGCCGCAGTGCTCGGGAATCCCCGTCGACGGATGGATCTGGGACGGCGTCGACGGAAGCGAGACCAGCGGCGACACAACCTGGGGCTCGTATGCCGTCTACGGCACATACGACGGCGACCTCTACACGATCACCGATCCGCCGATCATGCTCGCCCTCTTCGATCCCGTGCGCCCCGAGGATCCCACAGGCGGTGTCGACGGGACGTCCCCGGATGCCGATCTCACAGCGATCCGGGACGATCTGGTGGACCGACTGGGCACCAAGGCGCTGAGCGTCTGGACAGAACGCGGATACGTCTGGGTCGACGTGGTGTGGGACGACGGCACGCTGCAGTCCGCCGCCGACGCCGAGTTCGGAGAAGGGGTCGTGATCATCACCTCCGCGCTCCGCGAGATCGATTGATCGGGGTGTCCTGCCGATGTCCCTCGATGTCGGCGCTCGAGCTCAGAAGCCCAGTCGACCGAGCTGCTTCGGATCGCGCTGCCACTCCTTCGCGACCTTGACGTGCAGGCCGAGGAACACCCGGGTGCCGAGGAGCTCCTCGATGCCGGCACGCGAACGTGCCCCGACGTCTCGCAGCCGCGAGCCCTTGCGGCCGATGATGATGGCTTTCTGGCTGTCACGCTCGACGACGATCGATGCGTGCACGTCGGTCAGGTCGCTGTCCTCGCGGGGGGCGATGTCATCGATCACCACCGCGATGGAGTGCGGAAGCTCGTCGCGCACGCCGTCGAGGGCGGCTTCGCGGATGATCTCCGCGATGCGGTCCTCCTGCGACTCGTCGGTCGTGATGCCCTCGGGATAGAGCGCGGGCCCCACCGGCAGCAGTCCGAGGATCTCGTCCGACAGCACGTCGAGCTGGTCGCGCGTCAGTGCCGACAGCGGGATCACCGCGGCCCAGTCCTCGCGCAGCGAGTCGACCTCCATCAGGCGCTCGGTGATCTCATCGCGCCCCGCAGCATCCGTCTTCGTGACGATCGCGATCTTCTTCGCGCGCGCATAGCCGTCGAGCGATGCCGCGATGCGCCGATCCCCGGGGCCGACCTTCTCGGTGGCGGGCACGCAGAAACCGATCACATCGACGTCGCCGAGCACCTGCTCGACGAGGTCGTTCAGCCGCTCGCCCAGCAGCGTGCGGGGCTTGTGGATGCCCGGGGTGTCGACGATGACGAGCTGCCCGTCCGGGCGGTTGACGATGCCGCGGATCGCGCGACGGGTCGTCTGCGGCTTGTCGCTGATGATCGCGATCTTCTCGCCGACCAGCGCGTTCGTCAGCGTGGACTTTCCCACGTTGGGACGCCCGACGAACGTCACGAATCCGCTCCTGGACTCTTCAGTCATCTGTCTCTCCCTGTTCGACGGACACCGCTGCCCGCTCCACGAATACTGTTGCGATCCCTCGTCCGCGACCTCGCGAGGCGCCGCCCGTGAGGGCGAGTCCGTCCACCGTCGCCGTGACTCCCGGCTGCGGCACCTGGCCGAGCGTCTTGCCGAGAAGACCGCCGATCGAGTCGACGTCCTCATCCTCGAGCTCGAGGCCGAACAGGTCGCCGACGTCTTCCAGCGACAGGCGTGCGCTCACCCGATACTTTCCTTCGCCGAGGTCGACGACCTCGGCCGACACCTGGTCGTACTCGTCGGAGATCTCCCCGACAAGCTCCTCGATGAGGTCCTCGAGCGTCACGAGGCCCGAGATGCCGCCATGCTCGTCGATCACGAGGCACACGTGCACAGCATCCCGCTTCATCTGCTGGAGCAGGGTCTCCGCACGCATCGACTCGGGCACGAACGTGGCCGGCCGCGAGATCGGACGGATGGATGCTGCGCGCCACGCGCTCTCATCGCGAAAGGCGAACTGCACGAGATCCTTGAGATAGAGCACGCCGACCACGTCGTCGGCTTCGTCGTCGACCACCGGCATCCGGGACACGCCTCGCTGCAGGAAGAGGGTCATGGCCTCGCTCGTCGTCGCCGTCGCGTCGACCGTCACCATCTCGGTGCGAGGGACCATCACGGCACGCACGAACTGGTCGGTGAAGTCGAAGACCGAATGGATCAGATCGCGGTCGTCCTCCTCGATCAGATCGTTGGACGCCGCCTCGTCGACCATGCTGAGCAACTGCTCCTCCGAGCTGAAGCTGCTGCGGCCGGTGCCGGGCGTGACCCGGTTGCCGAGGGCGACGAGCCCGTTCGCGAGCGGACCGAGGCTCAGTCGCACGCCCCGCACGACCGGCGCGAACGCGCGGAGGATGCCGTCGGAGTGATGACGGCCGACCGAGCGAGGGCTCGCACCGACGAGGACGAAGGTGATGCCCGTCATCAGCACGGCCGCGGCGAGCATGGCCCACCAGATGTTGTCGAAGAGGTTCGAGAACGCGACGGTCACCAGCACCGCGGCCGTCGTCTCGGACAGCACACGGATGAATGCCACGCCGTTGACGTGCGCGTCGGGCTCCGCGGCGATCCTGGTCAGTTGGCGCGCGTTGCGCCCCTCGGCCCCCATGTCTTCGAGGTCGCTGCGCGAGGTCACCGAGAACGCGGCGTCGATCGCAGCCATGAGACCGCCGAACGCCACCAGGAGGACGGCGCCGACGAGCAGGAAGACGACGGTCATCGTCGTCGTTCGGACGCGGCGAAGCCCTGCATGAGCTCCTTCTGCAGTCCGAACATCTCGCGCTCCTCGTCCGGCTCAGCGTGGTCGTAGCCGAGCAGGTGCAGCAGACCGTGTGTGGTCAACAAGATCAGCTCATCCATGAGCGTGTGACCGGCGGCCTGCGCCTGGGTCTCGGCGACCTGCGGGCACAGCACGATGTCTCCGAGCAGCCCGGGGGCAGTCGGGCGGTCCTCGGTGCCGGGGCGCAGTTCGTCCATCGGGAAGCTCAGCACGTCTGTGGGACCGGGCTCGTCCATCCACTGCACGTGCAGCGCCTCCATCGCACCCTCGTCGACGAGGACGATCGCGACCTCGGCGTCGGGGCTGACGTGCAGCTGTGCGAGGTTGAAGTCGGTCAGTCGCTGCAGCACGGTCTCGTCGACGTCGATCGCCGACTCGTTGTTGATCTCGATCATGGCTGTGCTCGTCTCGTCAGTGCTGGTCTCGTCAGTGCTGGTCTTGTCGGTGCCGGTCGCATCAGGAGAGGCCCCGCTTCGGCTTCCGGTCCCGGGGCCCTGGGCGCTGGGCTCCGCGGCGCTCCGCGCGGTTGGCGAACTCCGCCGCCTGCTCGCGCTCGAAACGCTGCGCCGTACGCTTCTCGTCGTACTCGCTGTAGGCGTCGACGATGCGTCCAACCAGCGAGTGGCGCACTACGTCGGCGCTGGTCAGCCGTGAGAAGTGGATGTCATCGATGTCCGCGAGCACACGGGTGACCATCCGGAGTCCGGACGATCCCTGCGGCAGATCGACCTGGGTGATGTCGCCCGTGACGACCATCCGCGTGCCGAAGCCGAGACGGGTGAGGAACATCTTCATCTGCTCCGGCGTCGTGTTCTGCGCCTCGTCGAGCACGACGAACGAGTTGTTCAGCGTCCGACCGCGCATGTACGCCAGCGGCGCGACCTCGATCGTGCCGGTGGCCATCAGCCGCGGCACGATCTCGGGGTCCATCATCTCGTTCAGCGCGTCGTAGAGCGGGCGCAGGTACGGGTCGATCTTGTCGGTCAGCGTGCCGGGCAGGAAGCCGAGGCGTTCGCCCGCTTCGACCGCCGGTCGGGTGAGGATGATCCGGTCGACCTCCTTGCGCTGCAGCGCCTGCACGGCCTTCGCCATGGCCAGGTAGGTCTTGCCGGTACCGGCGGGGCCGATGCCGAAGACGATCGTGTTCTCCTCGATCGCGTCGACGTACTCCTTCTGTCCCAGTGTCTTCGGCCGGATCACCTTGCCGCGCGTCGACAGGATCGCCTCGCCGAGCACCTCGCTCGGACGCGGCCCCTCGTCCCGGCGCAGCATCTGCGCAGAACTCGCGACGTCGCTGGGGGCGAGGTCGTGTCCCTGGCGGGTCATCGTCAGCAGTTCATCGACGAGACGCTTCGCCTGTGCGACATCGGATGACGCACCGGAGAGGGTGATCTCGTTGCCCCTCACGAGCACCTGGACCTGAGGATGCTCCTTCTCGAGCATCCTCAGCAGTCGATCCTGCGGTCCGAGCAGCTGCACCATCGCGACGCCGTCGGCGTAGATCTTCTCGACCACGTCACCGGACGTGGGGTCGGACATGTTCTCCTCAGAAGCCAACGAGCTTCTTCTCCTCTATGTTGCCGAGCACATGGGCGTGCACGTGGAAGACGGACTGCGCGGCGCTCGCGCCGTTGTTGAAGATGAGACGGTACTCGCCGTTCGCGTGCTCTTCGGCCAGACTCTTCGCCATCGCGACGAGCTCTGCGAGCAGCTCAGGATCCCCGGCGGCGAGCTCTGTGACGTCGCGGTACTGCTCGGTCTTGGGGATCACGAGCGCATGCAGCGGAGCCTGCGGATCGATGTCGCGGATCGCGAAGACCCGCTCGGTCTCCCGCAGGATCTCGCCCGGGATGTCGCCGGAGAGGATGCGGGTGAAGATCGAGGGCTGGCTCATGGTCTCAGTCTACTGAGCCGTCGTCACCAGCGGCCGAGCGCACCGGAGAGCAGCGCGATCGCCGCGGGACCGGCTGTCGACGTGCGCAGCACCGTGTCGCCCAGCCGCACCCGCTCAGCGCTTGCGGCAGTGAGCCGATCGAGCTCGTCGGGGGCGATCCCGCCCTCGGGACCGACCACGAGCACGATGTCCCGGCCGTCGGGGACCAGCGCCGACAGCCGCGTGGGAGCGGTCGGGTCGAGCAGCAGCATCCGCTCGTCGGCCGCGCGCCGCGAGAGCTGCACGGTCGTGACGGGCTCCGAGACGGAAGGCACCCACGCGCGATGCGCCTGTTTGGCTGCCTCGCGCACGATGGTCGCCCACCTCTCCCGTCCCTTCGTCGCCTTCGCGCCCTCCCACCGGGAGACGCTGCGGCTGGCCTGCCAGGGCACGATCTCGTCGACCCCCAGCTCGCAGGCCGCCTGCACGGCGAGCTCGTCGCGGTCGCCCTTGGCCAGGGCCTGCACGAGCACGATGCGCGGCGACGCGGCCGCCACGACCGTGCGCTCCGTGATCCGCACGTCGACGAGGGCCGGCGCGACCTCCTCTGCGACTCCCGTCAGCCACACTCCTGCTCCGTCGCCGATCGTCACGGTCTCGCCCACGCGCAGCCGCCGCACGACCGCGGCGTGCTTGGCCTCGGCACCCGTGAGCGACACCAGCCCGTCGACCTGAGCGTGCGTCGAGTCCTCGACGAGGAAGTGGAGCGCCATGGTCAGTGCGAGCGGAAGCGGTCGCGGAGCTTCGAGAACAGACCCTGCTGGAACTGCGCGAGCTGCGGGGCCGGAGCTTTGGTCTTCTTCGCGAACTCCTCGATCAGCTTGCGCTGTGCCGAATCGATGCGCGTCGGGGTCACCACCTGCACGCCGACGCGGAGGTCACCGCGCTGCGTGCCGCGGAGCGGAGTGATGCCGCGTCCCTTGATCGTGAGGACATCGCCCGACTGCACGCCGGAACGGATCTCGAGGTCCACCTCACCGTCGAGTCCCGTGATCGTGGTCTCCGTGCCGAGGATCGCATCGGTCATCGACACTTCGAGGGTCGCGAGCAGATCGTCTCCGTCACGGCTGAAGGCGGGGTGCGGGTTGACCGTCACCTCGACGTACAGGTCGCCGTTCGGACCGCCCGCCTTGCCGACCTCGCCCGAACCCGGCAGCTGGAGCCGCAGACCCGTCTCGACGCCGGCGGGGATGTCCAGCGACACGGTGCGACGCGAGCGCACTCGCCCCTGGCCGGCGCAGGTGCCGCACGGGTACGGGATGGTCGTTCCGTACCCTTCGCAGGTCCCACAGGGCTGCGAGGTGACGACGTTGCCGAGCAGGCTGCGCACCTGACGCTGCACGTGACCGGATCCGCCGCAGATGTCGCAGGTGACGGGCGAGGTGCCCTCCTGACAGCACGAGCCGTTGCACGTCTCGCAGAGCACGGCTGTGTCCACCTCGATGTCGCGATGCGCACCGAACACGACGTCGCCGAGATCGAGCGTGACGCGCACCAGCGCATCCTGTCCACGCTCGCGGCGAGATCGGGGACGTGCTCCCCGGCCTCCGCCCTGTGCGGCGCCGAAGAAGGTCTCGAAGATGTCGCCGAATCCGCCGAATCCGCCGAAGTTGCCCGCCGCGCCGTCTCCGCCGCCCATGTCGTAGCGGCGGCGGGAGTCGTCATCGCTGAGCACGTCGTAGGCGTGGGTGACGAGCTTGAAGCGCTCGGCCGCGTCCTCGCCCGGGTTCACATCCGGGTGCAGCTGTCGCGCAAGACGGCGATACGCCTTCTTGATCTCGTCGGTCGATGCGTCTCGGGAGACCCCGAGAACCTCGTAGTGATCCGCCACGGTGGCCCTTCTCAGTGTGTGGTGTGCGGCGACCGCGTCAGCGGCTCGCCTCGTCTTCGTCGAGCATCCGCGACAGGTAACGGGCGACCGCCCGTGCTGCCGCGAGATTGCTCGGGTAGTCCATGCGGGTGGGGCCCATGACGCCGACCCGTGCCGTCCCGTGCGGGGCGGCGTAATCGCTGGCGACGATCGACGCCTCACCCAGCCCGAACGGGGCGTTCTCGGTGCCGATGCTCGCAGCGAGCCCGTGAGCGTCGGCTTCCATCTCGCTCATCAGCCGCAGCAGCGTCACCTGCTCCTCGATCGCCTCGAGCAGAGGATGGATGCTGCCGCGGAAGTCCTGCTCGCGTCGCGCGAGCGTCGCCGCTCCCGCCATCACCAGGCGCTCCTGGCGGAACTGACCGAGCTCTTCGGAGACGATGACGGCGAGCGAGCGCAGCGCGGCATCCGTCGTCGTGTCGTCAGAGAGCAGCGTCTGCAGACGATCAGACGCGTCGCTCACCGCTCGTCCGGTGATCAGCGCCGACAAGCGGGCACGCAGGACGGCGACGTCCGCCTCGTCGAGTTCGACAGGCAGAAGGGCGATCCGCTGGGACACGCCGCCGGCATCGGTCACCAGCACGATCAGCAGACGGTTCGGCGCGAGCGCGACGAGTTCGAGGTGCGTGAGGTGTGCGCGGGCGAAAGAGGGGTACTGCGCCAGGGCGACCTGACCCGTGAGCTGGGTGAGGACGCGCACCGTGCGGGCCATGAGGTCGTCGAGATCGGCAGGATCCGTGAGGAACGACTCGATGGCGCTGCGCTGGGCGACCGTGAGCGGTCGCAACTGCGCGAGGTGATTGACGAAGACCCGGTAGCCCTTGTCTGTCGGAACGCGCCCGGACGAGGTGTGCGGAGCCGTGATGAGCTCCTCGTCCTCGAGCAGCGCCATGTCGTTCCGGATGGTCGCCGCCGACACCCCGAAGGAGTATCTGTCGACGATCGTGCGGCTGCCGACCGGCTCGTGCGTCTCGACGTAGTCCTGCACGATCGCCCGGAGCACCTGAAGGCCTCGTTCCGTGACCATCTGATCCTCCCGCCTGGCACTCGAACCCGTAGAGTGCCAATCCTATCGCGTACGTCCTAGGATGGCGCCCATGACTCCACGGCCCACCGTCGCGCTCGCCGCGGGAACCGTCCGCGGCGTGCAGGACGACGGCGTCCGGCGCTTCCTCGGCATCCCCTACGCCGTACCTCCGTTCGGGCGGAACCGCTTCAGTGCACCTCAGCCCGTCGCGCCATGGCAGGGAGTGCGGGACGCCGATGCCTTCGGTCCCACTGCCCCGCAGCGCCCCTATGGCGGCGCGATCGGCGAGCTGCTGGGCTCGGTGCGGATCCCCGGCGACGACATCCTCACCGCCAATGTCTGGGCCCCGGTCGACGCCTCGGGCGCGCCGGTGATGCTGTGGGTCCACGGCGGTGCCCTCGAGCGGGGAACCGCCGCGCTCCCCCTCTACGACGGAGCTGCTTTCGCGCGCGCGGGCGTCGTCTTCGTCTCCGTCAACTACCGACTGGGCTCGGAAGGCTTCTCGGTGCTGGACGACGCGCCGTGCAACCTCGGTCTGCGCGACGTCGCGGCGGCACTCGAGTGGGTGCACCGCGAGATCTCCGCATTCGGCGGCGATCCGTCGGCGATCACCGCGATGGGCGAATCCGCCGGCGGCGCACTCGTGGCGGCCCTGCTCGCACGAGACGACACGAGACCGATGATCGCCCGCGCGATCATCGAATCCGGGCCGCTCGACGCGCAATCACCCGAGAAGGCGGGCCGGGTGACGCAGCAGCTGGCGAAGCGTCTCGGTGTCAGCGCCGACCGCGGGTCCTTCCTCGGCATGCCGCCGGATGCCCTGCTCGACGCCCGTCGGGATCAGGCCGCCGGGTCCTCGCCGCTCGGCGGTGCTCCGGGGTTCCAGCTCGCGATCGACCAGGACAGCCTCCCGCAGTCGCCGCACAAGGTGCTGGGGTCGATCGATACGCCCGTGCTGATCGGCTCCAACACGGACGAGTACCGGCTGTGGTTCCCTCCGGAGTCGCTCGCCGGGATCAGCCGTCTGAAACTCCTCCTGGCACGTCTCGCCCTACGGATCCCCGGGCGCGCGGTCACCGCCGTCAGATCGGCGTTCCCCGGTGCAACCACGGGCGAGGTGTTCGGACAGCTCGCGACCGACATCCTGTTGCGCGCTCCCCTCTCCCGCCTCGCCGCCGCACGCCCCACGTCGACCCACGTCTACGAGTTCGCCTGGCCGAGCCCCGTTCGGGATCTGCGCGCCGCGCACGCCCTCGAGCTGGGGTTCGTCTTCGACCGTCTCGATGACGACGAGGCGAGGCGGTTGACCGGCCCCGATGCGCCCACACGACTGGCCGCAGAGATGCACGCCTCCTGGATCGCCTACGTGAAGACGGGTGACCCGGGGTGGCCGGTCTTCGGCACCGAAGGCATGACGCGCGTGTTCGACATCGAGAGCGCCACGATGCCGCAACGGCGCTCCGAGATCGTGGATCTGCTGCCTAGTCGGTGAGCTCGCGCACCACGGCGTCGGCGAGCAGGCGGCCCTTGAGGGTCAGCCGCACGCGTCCACGCACCGCGGATGCCGCATCGACGAGGCCGTCGGCGATCAGCCCGGCGACCCGCGAGCGATTCCCCGCCGGAAGGTCGGCGACCGCGATGCCCTCGGCGAGCCGACTCTCCAGGAGCACCCGCTCGAGCATGTGCGCCTGCGGGTCAGGGCGCTCCGTGCCCGCCGCGGGCGACTCGCCGGCCGCGAGACGCTGAGCGTATGCGGCAGGATGCTTGACGTTCCACCAGCGCAGGCCGGCCACGTGACTGTGCGCCCCAGGGCCGAAACCCCACCAGTCGTTGCCTCGCCAGTAGGCGAGGTTATGGCGCGAGCGATTGTCGGACTCCGCAGTGGGCCGCGCCCAGTTGCTGATCTCGTACCAGTCGAATCCTGCCGCGCTGAGTCGCGCGTCCAGCAGCTCGTACATGTCGGCCTGCAGATCGTCGTCCGGCGCGGGAACCTCGCCGCGACGGATCTGACGAGCGAGCTTGGTGCCGTCCTCGATGATCAGCGCGTACGCGGAGATGTGATCGGACTCGAGCGCCAGCGCGGCATCGAGCGATGCCTCCCAGTCGCCCAGCGACTCTCCCGGAGCGCCGTAGATGAGGTCGACACTGACGGCGAGACCCGCGTCCTTGGCCGCATCGACGGCCGTGCGCACGTTCTCGGGGCGGTGCGTGCGATCGAGAGCGGCGAGTACGCGCGGCACCGCCGACTGCATGCCGATCGACAGACGGGTGACTCCGGCATCCGCGAGCACGCGGGCGACTTCGGGCGTGACCGTGTCGGGGTTCGCTTCGACCGTGACCTCGGCGTTCGGAGCCAGCCCGAATGCGGATGCCGCGGCGTCGAGCATCCGCGCCAGATCGCCCGCGGGGAGCAGGGTCGGGGTTCCGCCGCCGAAGAACACCGTGTCCATGGGGCGGAGCGCTCCGGCATCCGTGAGCACCCGGCGGGCGAGGTCGATCTCGGTCGTGAGGGTCTCGGCGTAGTCCTCCTGCCGCGCACCGCGCAGCTCGCCGGAGGTGTACGTGTTGAAGTCGCAGTATCCGCAGCGCACCCGGCAGAACGGGATGTGCAGGTACGCAGAGAAGGGCCGGGTCGGATCGACAGGCAGGTCGACGGGCAGAGCGCCGTCGGTCGGCGCAGGGTCGCCGAGCGGCAGGGGTCCCGCCATCAGACGGGGGTCGCGTACAGCGGAGAGATCGCACGGAGGTAACGGGCGAAGAGTTCCTTGCGGCGGCGTTTCACGAGTGCGGGCACCAGTCGGTAGAGGAGGGAGTTCGGCGCGTCGAAGGCACGGACGGTGAACCACACCTCGTCGTTGTCCTCGCGCCACTCGATGTCGAACGACTCCTCACCGCTGACGACCGAACCGTCGACGGTGCCGAGCACGAAACCGATGCGACGCTTCTCCTCTGTCACCGAGATGACGCGGAGCTCGGCGTCGGCGCGCATTCCGCCGACCCGACCGTGCACGCGCAGGGTCATGCCGGGGCCGACGAACGGCATGCCCTCGGCATCGAAGCGCTGCTCGACCTCGCTCTTGCTCGGAGCGATCGGAGTGCCCTCGGCATCGAAGCTCACACCGGCGTAGGTCGGTCCCGGCGCAGGACGGACGTCCGTCACGCTCAGACCGGCCGCGCGCTGAGCGGTCCAGGAGAGGAGAGACTCGCCGGCCGACTGGAATCGCTCAGCGCCACTGCCGATCCGCCAGGAGTTCTCGGCCGGAATACTGCGCTCCGGCGGATACTGCATGAGATCGGGCGCGTGGGTCGCACCCACGGCCGCATAGTCAACCGTGTCGTCTCGGAAAGTCCCGCGCCGCATGTCCTCCAGCCTACTCAGGTTCCCTGGACGAACCCTCCTCCGCGTCTCCCTCGTCCGCCGATCCCGGTCAGCGAGCGCGCTGCTGCGCGGCGATCTCCGCCTCCACCGCCCGCACGTAATCGCGACGCACGGAACGTTGCATCAGACGGAGCGCCGGCGTCAGCATCCACCACAGGAACGTCGAGGGCCGTGAGATCGAGCGGACCGTGAAGCGCCCCTCCGCGACGACGAAGGTCTCCTCGCCGTACAGCGGGTGCCCGGGTCGGGTCTCGTACGCGAGACCGTGCGGATCCGCTCGGAAGACCCGCACCGGCGCGTCGAATCGGATGCCGAGCACACGCCGTGACAGCACACCGTCGGCACCGAGGACGGGAGGGGTCGACGGGGTGTCGAAGCCGACGCGTCTGTTGAGCTCCCAGGAGCCGATGAGCGCGCCGACGGCATCACGCGCCGATGCGGGCACGGCGGTCGACAGTTCGTCGACGCGGAGTCCACGAGGAACGTCGGCGATCGGATTCGCGGTCACTCCCCGCGAATACGCCGGCGAACGCATCTGCTACTTCTTGTCCTTGCTTTCGACGTCTCCGGAGAGAGCGGCGATGAACGCCTCCTGAGGGACCTCCACGCGACCGACCATCTTCATGCGCTTCTTGCCCTCCTTCTGCTTCTCGAGGAGCTTGCGCTTGCGGCTGATGTCACCGCCGTAGCACTTGGCGAGCACGTCCTTGCGGAGCGCCCTGATCGTCTCGCGGGCGATGATGCGGGCGCCGATGGCGGCCTGGATCGGCACCTCGAAGTTCTGACGAGGGATGAGCTTGCGCAGCCGCTCGGTCATGAGCGTGCCGTAGGCGTAGGCCTTGTCGCGGTGGACGATCGAGCTGAACGCGTCGACCTTGTCGCCCTGCAGCAAGATGTCGACCTTGACGAGATCCGCCTCCTGCTGTCCTGCCGGCTCGTAGTCGAGCGAGGCGTACCCCTGGGTCTTCGACTTGAGCTGATCGAAGAAGTCGAACACGATCTCGCCGAGGGGCATCGTGTAGCGGAGCTCGACGCGCTCCTCCGAGAAGTACTCCATGCCGAGCAGCGTGCCGCGGCGCGACTGGCAGAGCTCCATGACCGTGCCGACGTAGTCCTTGGGCAGCAGGATCGCGGTCTTCACCATCGGCTCGGACACCGAGCCGATGCGGCCGTCCGGGTACTCGCTCGGGTTGGTGACCGTGACAGTCTCGCCGGTGTCGCTCGTGAGCACCTCGTAGATCACGCTGGGCGCCGTGGTGATGAGGTCGAGTCCGAACTCGCGCGAGAGACGCTCGGTGATGATCTCGAGGTGCAGCAGGCCGAGGAAGCCGCAGCGGAAGCCGAACCCGAGCGCCACAGAGGTCTCGGGCTCGTACTGCAGCGACGCATCCGAGAGCTTGAGCTTGTCGAGCGCCTCGCGGAGCTCGGCGTAGTCGCTGCCGTCGATCGGATAGATGCCGGAGAAGACCATCGGCTTGGGGTCGGTGTATCCCGGGAGCGCTTCGGATGCCGGCTTGCGGGCGTTCGTGATGGTGTCGCCGACCTTCGACTGGCGGACGTCCTTCACGCCGGTGATGAGGTAGCCGACCTCGCCGACGCCGAGCCCGTTGGTCGGGGTGGGCTCCGGGCTGGAGACGCCGACCTCGAGAGCCTCGTGGTTCGCGCCGGTCGACATCATCTGGATCCGCTCGCGCGGAGACAGCTTGCCGTCGACCATGCGGACGTAGGTGACGACCCCGCGGTAGGCGTCGTACACCGAGTCGAAGATCATCGCCCGGGCGGGAGCATCCGCATCGCCGACCGGCGCCGGGATCTCCTGCACGAGGCGGTCGAGCAGGTCCTCGACCCCCGCACCGGTCTTGCCGGACACGCGGAGGACGTCTTCGGGGCGGCCGCCGATCAGGTCGGCGAGCTCCTTCGCGTACTTCTCGGGCTCGGCGGCCGGCAGGTCGATCTTGTTGAGGACCGGGATGATCGTCAGATCGTTCTCGAGCGCGAGGTAGAGGTTCGCGAGAGTCTGGGCCTCGATGCCCTGTGCCGCGTCGACGAGCAGGATCGCGCCTTCGCACGCGGCGAGGGAGCGCGAGACCTCGTAGGTGAAGTCGACGTGACCGGGGGTGTCGATCATGTTCAGTGCGACGGTCTCGCCGTCGACCTGCCACGGCATCCGCACCGCCTGACTCTTGATCGTGATGCCGCGCTCGCGCTCGATATCCATGCGATCCAGGTACTGCGCGCGCATGTCGCGATCCGAGACCACGCCCGTGATCTGGAGCATGCGGTCGGCGAGCGTCGACTTGCCGTGATCGATGTGGGCGATGATGCAGAAGTTGCGGATCTTCTCAGCGGGCGTCGCGGCGGGCTGAAGAGGGGTGAGGGCGCGTGGTGACATGTCCCGACGATTCTACGGTGAGGGGCGACTAATGCCGATTCGGGGACTTTCGGTGATAGTCTCGCGAAGTTGCCCGGGAGCCATCCGTGACACCGGATCCCGTGGGCGATAGGACTCCGTCACAGACCAGTGCATTCGTCGTATCGCGCAGATCGGCAGATGGTGATGGACTGTCTTACCGGCTCAGCGTTGCGTCGGCTAATCCCGCACTTCGCTGGAGAAGAGAAAGACCCATCACCGTGATCAAGTACCTCGTGCGCCGCTCACTCGGCTGGCTGCTCATGATCGTGGTGGCGACCAACCTCACGTACTTCCTCGCGTGGAACTTCCTGGATCCACGCAGCAACTACGTCGGCCGCCGCCCGCCGCTCACCGAAGAGCAGATCGTGCACACCCTCGCTCCGCGCAACCTCAGTGACACGGTCCCGCTCATCGAGCGCTGGTGGACCTGGCTGACCGGAATCCTGCTGCGATGGGACTGGGGCGTGAGCCCCACCGGCGGTTCGGTGAACGAGCAGGTCGCGTATCGCATGTGGGTGAGCGCCGAGCTCGTCCTCGGCGCGACCATCCTCACGACGATCCTGGGCATCGCTCTCGGCGTCTACACCGCGTCGCGTCAGTACAAGCTCGCCGACCGCATCGGTCAGGCCACCAGCATCATCACGATGAACATCCCGATCGTGGTCGCGGCGTTCGGCATCGTCCTGCTCGCGATCGGACTGAACAACGCCACGGGTACCCGGGTCTTCTTCGTGACCGGGAATGCGAGCAAGGGGGTCGAGGGGTTCTTCCCCGTCCTCGTCGACGTCCTCCAACATCTGACGCTGCCCACGATCGCCCTGGTCCTGACCGGTTACGCCAGCATCCACTTCCTGCAGCGCTCGCTCCTGCTCGACAACATCAGCGCCGACTACGTCCGCACGGCGCGCGCCAAGGGGCTCACCAAGCAGCAGGCGATCCGCAAGCACGCCCTGCGCACCTCGCTCATCCCGGTGGCCACGCAGGTGGCCTTCACGATCCCTGCCGTGTTCACCGGTGCGGTGCTGACGGAGACGATCTTCGCGTGGAACGGCATGGGCAAGTACTTCATCGAGACCATCTCCAAGAACGACATCCACGGCACGGTCGCGATCGCGGCCTTCGGCGCCGTGCTCACCGCGATCGGCGCGATCCTCGCCGACATCGCGGTGGTCGTCCTCGACCCGCGAGTGAGGGTGAGCTGACATGAGCACCGACATGATCGACCCGACGGTCCAGCCCCCGGCGGACGTTCCGGATACCGCCACGGCACGGGTCGCGCGCAAGCGCCTCTCGAAGTGGACCCTCTACTCCCGGCGCTACGCCAGGAACAGAGGGGCGATGATCGGCCTCGGCATCTTCGTCTTCATCGTGCTGTTCGCAGTGTTCGGCCCGCTGATCGCCCGCTACGCGCACGAGCACATGGACTTCCTCAACCTCAGCACCGGGCCCTCCGCCGATCACTGGTTCGGGACCAACAGCGCCGGCAACGATCTGTTCGCCCAGGTCGCGGTCGGCCTGCAGCGCTCGCTCATGATCGCCATCACGGTCTCCGTCGGAGTGACGATCGTGTCGGCCCTCGTCGGCACCGCGGCGGCGTACTTCGGAGGCTGGACCGAGCGCATCGCACTGCTCGTCATCCACTTCATGATGGTGATCCCGAGCTTCCTCATCCTCGCGATGATCTCCAATAAGTCAGGCGGCGACTGGCGGGTGATCGCACTGATCATGATCTTCGTGATCGGCTGGTACTTCCCCGCCCGCATCATCTGGACGATGGCCCTGTCGCTCCGCGAGCGCGAGTACGTCAGCGCCGCCCGTTACATGGGTGTGAGCGGCATGAGGATCGTGCTGCGGCATCTGCTGCCGAACATCGGCTCGCTGCTGGTCATCAACTTCACGCTCGGTGTCGTGAACGCGGTCGTCACCGAGACCGGCCTGTCGTACCTCGGATTCGGAGTGAAGATCCCCGATGTGTCGCTCGGCGCGTTGATCGGCTCGGGCTCCGGGTCCTTGAGCACGGCGCCGTGGCTGTTCCTCTTCCCCGCCGCGGCGCTGACGCTGCTGACCGTCTCCATGGCGCTGGTCGCCGACGGTCTGCGCGACGCCCTCGATCCCACCTCGGCGGCAGGAGGCCGCGCATGAGCACAGTACTCTCTGTCCGCGACCTCACCGTCAGCTTCGCCTCGGAGGCGGGGCGGGTGGATGCCGTCCGCGGCGTCAGCTTCGACCTGGAGGCGGGCAGGACGCTCGGCATCGTCGGCGAGTCCGGATCCGGCAAGTCCGTCACGTCCCTCGCGATCATGGGCCTTCTCGACGAGAACGCCCGCGTCACCGGCTCGATCATGTACGACGGCGAGGAGCTCCTCGGCAAGAGCGATGCCCAGCTCTCGGTGATCCGCGGCAACGGCATGTCGATGGTCTTCCAGGATCCGCTCACGTCGCTGACACCGGTGTTCACGATCGGAGATCAGCTCGTCGAAGCACTCACCGTGCACCGGAGCCTGTCGAAGAAGGAGGCGTGGAGCCGTGCGGTCGAGCTCCTGAAGCTCGTCGGAATCTCGGAGCCCGAGCGGCGCATGAAGTCGTTCCCGCACGAGTTCTCCGGCGGCATGCGCCAGCGCGTCGTCATCGCGATCGCGATGGCGAACAATCCGAAGCTCATCATCTGCGACGAGCCGACCACCGCTCTCGATGTGACGATCCAGGCGCAGATCCTCGACCTCATCGAGAAGGCACAGGACGAGACCGGCGCCGCCGTGATCATGATCACGCATGACATGGGCGTGGTGGCGCGCACGGCCGATGACGTCATGGTGATGTACGCGGGCAAGCCTGTGGAGCATGCGCCAGCGCGCGAGCTCTTCCACCACACCCGGATGCCGTATGCGATCGGTCTGCTCGGAGCCATCCCCCGGGTCGACAAGGCCGAGAAGGAACCGCTCACGCCGATCAAGGGCAACCCGCCGCTGCTGATCAACCTGCCGCACGCCTGCCCGTTCGCCGATCGCTGTCCGATCGCCGTGGACGCATGCCGCGACGCCGAGCCCGAACTCCTCCCCGTCGCGACCGGAACCGGTGAGTCGCACCTCGCCGCGTGCATCCGTGCAGACGAGATCGACGACGGCGCACTGCTGGGTGGGCTGCCGGTGTATCCGGTGCGCGAGGCGCCGGAGAGCGCCCTCACCCGCACCCCGCGCGAGGAGCGGCCGGTCACGCTCGAGGTGAAGAACCTCACCAAGACTTTCCCGCTGCTGAAGGGGTCCTTCCTCAAGCGCAAGGTCGGCGAGGTGCACGCGATCAAGGGTGTGAGCTTCGATGTTCGCGAGGGCGAGACCATGGCGATCGTCGGCGAATCGGGAAGCGGCAAGACCACGACTCTGCTGCAGATCATGGACATGGTCAAGCAGACCGACGGCGACATCGTGATCGCCGGAACGAGCGTGAACGACATCCGGAGCCGCAAGGTCGAGCGCCGACTCCGGCGCGACATCCAGATCGTCTTCCAGGATCCGATGGGAGCGCTCGATCCTCGTATGACGGTGGCCGACATCATCGCGGAGCCGCTCATCGCGATCGGCACGCCGAAGGACGAGGTGAACCGTCGGGTCGACGAGCTCATGGACCTCGTCGGCCTGAACCCGGCCCACAGCGATCGGTTCCCGCAGGCGTTCTCCGGTGGGCAGCGACAGCGCATCGGGATAGCCCGCGCGCTGTCGACGAATCCGAAGATCGTCGTCCTCGACGAGCCGGTGTCGGCGCTCGACGTGTCGATCCAGGCCGGTGTGATCAACCTCCTCGACGAGCTCAAGGTCAAGCTCGGACTGTCGTATCTGTTCGTCGCGCACGACCTGTCGGTGGTGCGTCACATCGCCGACCGCGTCGCGGTGATGTACCTCGGCGACTTCGTCGAGCACGGCGACGTGGACGAGGTCTTCGACAATCCGCAGCATCCGTACACCCAGGCTCTGCTGTCGGCGATCCCCGTCCCCGACCCCGACATCGAGCGCACCCGCCAGCGCGTTGTGTTCGATCCGGACACCATGACCACGCGATCCGTGACCGCCTGACAGTGGTCACGGATCACCGTCCGATAACGGTTAAGCGGCATTCACTGCGACCCCCTGCGCATGCCGATAGCCGGTTTTAGGCTTCCCTGTATGACATCGCCGAAAGGCGGAAGGAGCACCATGAAGCACAACAAGTTGTGGGGGGCGGTCGCGATCAGCGGCGTCCTCGCACTCGCCCTCGCCGGTTGCGCGAGCGGATCCGGCAACACCGGCGGCGGGAACGATGGCGGAGAGACCGTCGAGACCAAGACCGCGGACTACAATCCCCAGCCCCGCGACAACGTCCAGGACGGCGGAGAGGTCCACTTCGAGATCCAGGAGGTCCCGGAGCAGCTGAACGCCTTCAACAGCGACGCCAGCGCTGACACCGCACGCCTGTGGTACTACTTCATGCCGCAGATCCTGCTCGTCACGCCCGAGGGCGAGGTGTCCAAGAACGACGCCTACCTCGACGCCTACGAGATCGGCGAGGTCGATGGCAACACCACGATCACGTTCACGTTCACGGACAAGGCGCACTTCAACGACGGCACCGACATGGACTGGACCGCCATCGACGCCACATGGAAGGCGAACCGCTCGTACGACGAGGGGTTCAACCCCAATGCGACCGACGGGTACAAGCAGATCGCCTCGGTCGAGCAGGGCGACACCGCCAAGACCGCCGTCGTCACCTTCGACGGCATCTACGCCTGGCCGTCCATGGCCTTCCTCACCGGCGGCGTGCTGAACCCGAAGCACGCGGATGCTGAGACCTTCAACAACGCGTACATCGGCAACCTCAACTCCGAGTGGGGCGCCGGCCCCTACGTCGTCGACGAGTTCGACGCGAACAGCGGCTTCGTCTCGTTCACGCCGAACCCCGAGTGGTGGGGCAATGCTCCCAAGCTCGACAAGGTGACCTTCCAGGCACTCGAGGACGACGCGGCGATCAACGCGTTCCGCAACGGTGAGATCGACCAGGTCGAGGCCAACAGCGAAGACCGCCTGAAGCAGGTCTCCGATGTCGACGGTGCCGTCGTGCGACGCGCGCAGCAGACCGCGAAGACCGTGCTCATGGTCGACGCAGACAAGCCGCAGTTCGAGGACATCAACGTGCGCAAGGCGTTCTTCCTCGGTGTCGACATCGACCAGCAGAAGCAGATCGCGTGGAAGGGCCTCGGTTACGAGGAGCCCGTCGCGGGATCGCTCAACATGTACTCGTTCCAGGACGGCTACGTCGACGCGTTCGGCGAGGCGGGTCTGAAGTACGACCAGGAAGAGGCCAAGAAGCTCCTCGACGACGCCGGATGGAAGGTCGGCGACGACGGCATCCGTGAGAAGGACGGCGAGAAGTTCACGGTCACGTACCCGATCTTCAGCAACACTCCCGTGCAGGAGGCGCTCGCGAAGTCGCTCCAGGCGCAGCAGAAGGAGATCGGCATCGACGTGCAGATCGACGTCCGCTCGACGAACGACTTCTCCGACGACTTCAACACGAAGAACTGGGACATCTTCAGCCTTCGCTTCACCGATTCCGACCCGTTCGGACCGGCCTGGATGAGCCAGCTCTACGGCTCGGACAGCGGCCTCAACCTGTCGGGCACCGGCTCGGCGGAGATCGACGAGAAGCTCGCCTCCGACGTCGAGTCGCAGACCGACGCCGAGAGCTGGACCGCCGCCGCGATGAAGCTCGAGCCCGAGATCATCGAAGAGACCTGGGGCGTCATCCCGCTGTACAGCGGCCCGTCCATCTACGTCGTGCAGGACGGCCTCGCGAACCTCACCCCGGAGCCGTACGTGGGCCTCGACCTCTTCGGCGTCACGCCGGTGGAGGACCTGGGCTGGGAGAAGTAAGCACCCGTGCACAGCAGGCGGGGTCGGTGGTCATCCACCGGCCCCGCCTCTCATATGCCGGATCTATGCTGAACGCGTGACCGTCCAGATCGTGCTCGTCCACGGCATCCGCACGTCCGCGACGATGTGGCGATCGCAGCTCGCGTTCCTGGAGGAAGCGGGTGTCCCGGCCACCGCGGTCGACCTGCCCGGTCACGGCACGCGGATCCGTGAGGACTTCACGCTGCACGAAGCCCTGCACACGATCGATGCGGCCGTGCGTGCGGCGGCGGAGCAGGGCCCGGTGCTGTTGGCCGGGCATTCCATGGGTGGTCTGCTCTCGCTGGCCTACACCGGCGGGGCTCAGAAGCCTCCGGTGGACGGGCTCATCGCAGCATCGTGCACGGCACTCCCCCATGGTGCCAATCTGGCGACCTACAGGCTGCTGGCCGGCGCGTTGAACTCGCTGCCCGACCGCGGGTTGTGGCTCGCCGGTCGAGTGATCACGGCGACGATCCCGCCGGAGAACCGCGACGACTTCGCGGCCGGCGGGTACGCGCTCGACGCGCAGGATGCCGCGCTGCGCAGCCTGTCCACCCTCGATCTCGCCCCCGCGGTGCAACGCATCCGTATCCCGCTGTGGTTCGTGAACGGCCAGTACGACCAGCTGCGCATCAACGAGGCTCTCTTCCAGCGCCTCGCCCCGCATGCGGAACTCATCGTCGTCCCCCGCACGACGCACCTCGTCACGGCGATGCGTCCGCGGGTGTTCAATGCGGTACTGCGGCTCGCGATCGCGACTCTGGAGCAGGCCTCGCCCGCGATGTGAGCACGCCACCGACGACGGAGAACACCGCTGCGGCCGTGAAGACGAGCCAGAACCCGCCGACGAGGGCCACGAGCGCCGCCCCCAGCACGGGCCCGATGAGCTGTCCCAGCGCCGCTGTCACGGTGACGATGCCCAGATCGCGCGCGTGGTCCTTCTCGTCCGGGAGCAGATCGGCAGCGAAGGCCAGCCCCACGGTCGAGAACGCGCCGTAGCCCGCACCCATCAGCGCCGCGGCGACGAGCGTCGCCTCGAAGGTCGGGACGATGGCGATGACGACTCCGGATGCCGCTTGTACGAGGGTCGCCGCGACGGCCAGGCCTCGACGACGTCCTGTGCGGTCGGACACGATTCCCGTCACGACGGAGGCCGCCACGACGAACAGCGTGTACACGACGATGAGGAGGAGCAGGTTGTCCTGCGCCAGCGCATTCGGCTGCCCCAGGCCGTGGATGAGGAAGAAGAGGAAGAGGGAGGTTCCCAGCGCATTGCCGATGTTCGTGACGAGTCGCCCCGAGAGCATCCACGCGAAGTCGCGATCGCGCAATGATGACGTGCGGGACGTACGCGTCTGTGCGGCGCTCGGTGCGGCGGCCGGCGGGTCCGGGAGCAGCAGCGCTGTCCCCGTTCCGATGACGCCGATGAGCACGGCGAGCAGGACGTAGCCGTCGCGGATCCCGAGTCCGAGCAGCACGACGAGCCCGACCCCGAGCACGACGCCGACCGCCTGGCTCGATCCGACCGCGGCGGACGCCGCTCCGCGCTGACTGGACGGGAGCTGATCGGCGATGAGTGCGGTGAACGCCGCCGACGACACCGCGACACCGATCGAGACGCCGACCCAGGAGCCCCCGACCGCCCAGGCGCCGTCGACGAACCCGGTGAGCACGAGGAACACCGCCGTGGTCCACACACCGCCCAGCGCCCAGATCCGACGCCGGCGACGCCCTGGCGCGGTGCGATCGGAGAGAGCCCCGGCCAGCGGACCGGCGACGACACCCGCGAGGCCGCCGATTCCCAGCACGAGCCCCGACGAGACGACTCCGCTCACCCAGTCCGCGCCGGAGGTGTCGAGTTGCAGCGGGAGGAGGAGCTGCACCGGGGTGAGCTGCACCGTCCAGATCGCGAGCCAGGCCAGGGTGAACGGAACCATCCATCGTGGGCCGACCCTCACAGCAGCGCTCATCGGTCTCCTCATCATCGGGGCGGGTATTCCGATGATTCTCCTCCCGGCGCGGTGTTCCGCTCGAGCGCCGCTCCGTCGACGGTCGAGCCGTTTAGGGTGTTCCGGACGGATGCTGGTAGCATTGACTCTTGGCTTGCGTGTGGGTTCTTCCCTCACGACCGCCGTGCGGTAGCCCTCTTCTACCTCCGGCACTCCGAACAACTCCGTACAGAAAGTGTCCACACGTGGCAAACATCAAGTCGCAGATCAAGCGCAACAAGACCAACGAGAAGGCTCGCGAGCGCAACAAGGCCGTCAAGAGCGAGCTGAAGACGCACGTCCGCGCCACCCGCGCCGCCGTCGCCTCCGGCGACAAGGCTGCTGCCGAGGCCGCTCTGAAGAAGGCGACCCGCAAGCTCGACAAGGCCGTCAGCAAGGGTGTCATCCACCAGAACCAGGCTGCGAACCGCAAGTCGGCCATCGCCAAGCAGGTCGCCGCTCTCTGAGCATCCGACTGAAGAGAAAGGGCCCGTCTCCTCACGGAGACGGGCCCTTTCTCTTCGTCCTCGGTCGGCGACTTCTGCGCTAACGGGTCACGCCCAGGGCGTCTGCACGGGTTCGCCCGGCTCCCCCACCGGCTCTGCGGGGACGTCGTTGGCTGCGGGATCCTCCAGATCGAGTCCGCCGAGGGGCTCCTCCTCCCAGCGGACGAGGCGCCAACCGTTTTCGGGGTCGCCCTCGAGCGCGCACATGCCCGTGTTGTGCAGCCACCAGTGCGCGGATGCCTCGAGATCGACGTCGATGATGCGCGCGGCGGCCCACACCCGGATGGCGGCGCCGTGGCTGACGACGACGGCCGCCCCTCCGACGTGAGCCGCGGCGATGCGTTCGATCGCCGCGTCGTAGCGTGCGAAGAACTCGGTTCCACTCTCCCCGCCGTCGATCGCCGCATCGAGGTCGCCGGCGAGCCACCGACGAGCGGTGTCGACGTAGTCGAGCACCGCCTCGCGATCGGTGTGCATCTCCCATCGGCCCGCCGAGATCTCCTCGAGGCCCTCGATCACCTCGGTCTCGAGTCCGCGCGCGGCGGCGAGCGGCGCCGCAGTGAGCTGCGTGCGCACGAGCGGCGAGACGTAGATCGCGTCGATGCGCTCACCGGTCAGGGCCGCGGGCACAGCCTGCGCCTGCACGTGGCCGAAACCGGTGAGTCCCGGCCCTGGGCGCCCCGTGTCGAGGGCTCCGCTGACGTTGCTGGGGGTCTGGCCGTGCCGGATCAGCAGCAGCTTCATGATTCTCCTCCGAAGGGCTCGCGAGTGGCGATGATGGTGACCATGCGCTCGAGCGCGAAGATCGGGTCGCGGGAGGCACCTTTGACCTCGGCGTCGGCACGAGCCGTGGCCTGGATCGCCATGCCGAGCGAACGCTCGTTCCACCCGGCGAGGTCTCTCCGTGCCCGGTCGACCTGCCAGTCCTTCATGCCGAGGCGCTGGGCGAGCTGTCTGCTGGGTTCGCGGTTGCCGGCGACTCTGGCCATGCCCCGCAGCTTCATCGCGAAGGCAGCGACCATCGGCACGGGGTCGGCGCCCGACGCGAGAGCGTGGCGCAGAGCGATCAGGGCTTCGCCGTAGCGGCCGGCGATCGCGGTGTCGGCGACGACGAACGCCGACACCTCGACTCGTCCGCCGTAGTACTTGGTCACGACGTCCTCGGTGATGTCGCCGTCGACATCACCGATGAGCTGCTGGCAGGCGGCCGCGAGTTCGGTGAGGTCGTCGGCGAACGCCGAGACGAGGGCCCGGAGCGCGGGCGGTGCGATGCGCTTCTTGGCGGCCTTGAACTCGCCGGCAGCGAAGTCGACGCGTTCTCCGTCACGCTTGATCGCCGGGCAGGCGATCTCGATCCCGCCGCCGGAGCCCGCACGCAGAGCATCGAGGAGCTTCTTGCCCCGCACAGTCGCACCCGTGTGCCGAAGGATGACGGTCGCACCGTCCTGCGGATGCTCGAGATAGGCGACGGCCTCCTGCAGGAAGGCGTCGGAGCACTTCTCGACGCCGGACACCCGCACGAGCCGCGGCTCGCCGAAGAGCGAGGGCGAGGTGAGCGCGAGCAACGTGCCGGGCGCATAGTCGTCGGCGCGCACGTCACTCACCTCGAGCGCTGGATCCTCGGCGCGGAGATAGTCGCGAACTCCCGCGATCGCGCGCTCGGCACAGACCTCCTCGGGCCCGGAGACGAGGACCACGGGTGCCGGTCGGGGGTCGCGCCACGACACCTGGGGGATCTTGCTCGGCTTGGCGCCGCCACGTGCGGATGTGCGGGAACCTGCCATGGTCTCAGCCTACCCGGGGGCTCCGACGCTCTTCTCCGTCCAGACCTCGAGCTCATCCTCGCGCATGCCGAGCAGGATGCGCCCCCGCTGATCGGTGCGCAGCACGTGGGCGCCGATCGCGTCGAGCACGTCGAGGATCTCTTGGCGCGGGTGCCCGTAGTCGTTGTCCTCACCGACGCTGATGACCGCGACGGTCGGCCGGATCGACTCGTACAGGTCGGGTTCCTGATCGGCGCTCCCATGGTGGGCCACCTTCACGACGGCGAAGCCCGATCCCAGTCGCGCCGTGCGCATCAGCATCCGCTGCGACTCTGCGGAGAGGTCGCCGAGGAACAGAGATCGCGGCACCTGACCGCCCGCGATCTCGAGGATCACGCTCGCGTCGTTGCCCGAGGGGAAGACCGCCGATGAGCGCAGCGGCCAGAGCACGCGCCACCTCGCCGCGCCGAGCGCACCCTCGAGTCCGGCCGCTGCGTCGACGAGTCTGGCGCCGCCGTCCGCGAGGTCGGCGAGAATGCGTTCGTCGTCCGTCGAGGCCGTCGGACCGTGCAGCACCTGCATGGCGATGCCTTCGACCGCCGAAGTCCCGCCGACATGATCGAGATCGAAATGCGTCAGCACCAGAAGGTCGATGCGTGTGACGCCGAGTTCCTGCAGGCATCGACGGAGCGGCTCGGGGTCGGGGCCGGTGTCGATGAGCGCGATCATGCCCTCCGAGCGGACCACGAGTGCGTCGCCCTGACCGACGTCGCAGGCGGCGATGGCCCATCCGTCCGGAGTGGTGGCGGTGGCGAGCGGACCTCGCAGCAGCAGCTGCCCGGCCGATGCGGACACGACGATGACGACGACCGCGCCGGCGATGCGCCGCGTCCAGACCGGCAGCGGCGTCCCTCCCCCGCGCGCACGGGCGAGCACGACCGCGACAGCCCCGCTCACCACGGCGACGAGCAGTGCGCTTCCCATGCCCGGCACGAGCGTGATCTGAGCGAGCGGCAGTCCCGCGCTGATGTGAGCGGTCATCGCGATCCAAGCGGAGGGCAGCCAGGCCGCCGCGGCGAGGAGATCGGCGAGCGCAGGAAAGGGAGCGGCGAGACATGCGAGCAGGCCGATCACCGTCGCGATCGGTGCGGCCGGCCCGGCGATCATGTTGGCAGCGACACCGACGAGCGACTGCTGCTCTGCGAACAGGGCGATGATCGGCCCGCACACGAGCTGCGCGGCCAGCGGAACGGCGATCGCGAGAGCCACGGTCCTCGGCATCGCACGCTCCAGGCCCCGCGCGAGCGGGGACGCGAGCAGGATCAGCGCTCCAGACGCCGCGACCGAGAGGGCGAACCCCGGCGTCGCGGACAGCCAGGGGTCACCGATCAGGATGCCGATGCTGCACAGGGCGAGCAGCCCGGCCCCCGCACTGGGGCGCCCGAGCAGCACCGTCAGCATGGCGATTCCGGCCATCACGGCAGCACGGATGACGCTCGGCTCGGGGGTCACCAGTACGACGAACGCTCCCAGCGCGGCCGCCGCGAGAGTCACGCGGAGCCCGCGACCGCCGCCGCCGAGTGCGACGATCCAGAACACCGCACCGACCACGATCGCGCAGTTCGCCCCGGAGACGGCGGTCAAGTGGCTGAGGCCACTCGCGCGCATGTCGTCGTTCAGTTCGGTCGAGACCGCTCTCGTGTCGCCGACCGCGAGTCCGGGCAGCAGGCCGGCCCCGGGCTCGGGGAGCCTGGTCGCCCGCTCGATGAAGGCGGTGCGCGCATCCGCCGCGACCGCGAACACGCCCTCCGCCGGACGGACGACCTCCGCCTCGGACGCGAACACGACGAGCGCCGCACGTTCACCGGCATCCGTCCCGAGCGCCTCGCCCACGACACGGATGCGCGCGCCGAGGTCGAAGCCGTCAGCGGGGTCGACGCCGATCCGCACCGGCGCGACCACCGCTGCCGGCATGCTCCGCCCACCGATGCTCGAGGTCTCGGCGTCGAACCACAGCCGTCCGTCGCGGCCGATCGATGCCGACGACGAGATCTCGGCGACCACTTCCACCACGCGACCATCCACCTCGGCGGCCGCGGTTCTCGACGGCATCGCCGCCACGACGGAGAGAGACACCGCGGCCGCCGCGACGAGGACGACGATCGGAAGGCCGCCACGACGCGCTCCGCTGCGGCGACCGGCGATGACCAGCAGCACCACGCCCATCGCAGCCCCGAGAAGGCACGAGAGCAGGGCGATCGCGGCCGACGACGGAACGAAGACGCCGAGGAGCGCGGAGCCCCAGACGCACACCGCGACCGGCAGCAGCCGCAGGTCACGCCGATCCCGTCCGTCATCCATGGCGCCACGCTAGAGCCCGCGCCCGCGCCCGAATCCGACATCACCGCGATCCGCCGCGAGTGGTGCAGAGTTCCCCGCGAACGCCGACTGTGCACGATTCTCGAGCAGCAGGCGACGAGGGCCCGCCCACGGGCGCGGGGAGGCACCCGTGGGCGGAGGTTCGAGGAGCGCGGAGAAGGGAGAGCATCACCGCGAGACTTCCTCGAACCGATCGGACCGGAGTAGGCCCCAACTCACGGTCCGGAGATCACACGTCGCCACGAGGAAACGACGGAGGATCTTGAGCGATATATTCGCGTGTTCTCCACCCTCTTGACCACCTTTGCCCCCATCCGGGGGTCAGGATCAGACCCGGACGAGATCCCTCATGCCGGCGAGCAGCTTCTCTCCGATCCCCGGCACCGCAAGAAGATCGTCCACTGACGTGAAGCGTCCGTTCTGTTCGCGCCAGTCGATGATGCGCTGGGCCAGTGCAGGTCCGATGCGCGGCAGGGCCTCCAGCGCGGACTGATCCGCCGAGTTGAGATCGATGAGGCCGTCGGACGACGCCGGGTCCTCCGTACCGGGCGCGGTGTCGACCGCACCGATGACGGGAACGATGATCTGTTCGCCGTCCGTGAGCAGGCGCGCGAGGTTGATCGCCGTGAGATCCGCGTCATCCGTCGTTCCACCCGCCGCGGCGATCGCGTCGACGAGCCGGGCATCCAGGTCCAGCACGTAGAGACCCGGCTGATGAACGGCGCCCAGCACGTGGACGTAGAGCTCGCCGGACGGCGCTGTCGTCGCGGCATCCGATCCGAGGGGAACGGTCTCCGACGGAGCCGCCTGACCGCGCATGATCCCGACGCCCACGGCGATCGAGAGCACGATGAGACCCAGTACGACGGCCGCACCGATGCTCACCCGTGCGCGCCGCACGGGTGATGCGGTGGACGCTGTCGCTGGCACACGCCCACGGTATGTCGCGCCGGCGACACTGTGTGGGCGGAAGAACACACTCCGTGCAGAACCCGCGAACCCCGGGGCGCTGGGGACGAGCGGTCAGCGCTGCGCGAGCAGAGACCTCAGAGCGTCGGCCGTCTCGGGCCGGGCCGAATCGATCGCCCCGAGGATCCGGTCGCGGCGCGCCGAGGGGACCTCGGCCAAGGCATCGACGAACGCGGGGATTGCGTCCCGTCGACGCACGAGCAGCGGATTCAGCAGGTCGGGAACCTCCCGCCACCGGTCTCCGTGGTCGATCTCCAGGAGCGCGAGCACACGGGGGAAGTTGCTCGCGAAGTCGCCCTCGTCGAGCCAGGCACGATCCACCCGTCCGTCGTCACGGAACGCGACCGCAGCCGCGGTCCAGTCCGCGGGCCAGTCGGCAGGGAGCGGGTCGGCCACGCTCTCACGAACCGGTACCCCGAGAGCTGCCGCGACCGGTGTCCACCCCTCGACATCGCGGTCCCACCTGGCCAGCGCAGCGAGGACCAGGCTCCGCTCGTCCGGCGCCCAGCCTGCGGCGCCGCGCGCGAACTCCGCCCGAGTGGTGTCGCGCTCGACGAGCAGCCAGATCGCCGCGGCGATGCTGTCGTGATCACCGCGCGTCCGCAGCCATTCGGGGAGCACCTGCGCGAACGCCCGCCCCAGCGCCATCTCGTCCGCGAGGGACAGCGCACCGTACGCGGCCTCGTAGATGCCGTAGTCGTCGATCGCGTGCAGCGACCACAGGATCGCCTCGATCGTGTCCTGATCGACGAGCTCCTCGAAGTCGAAGACGTCGAGCATCGCGAGATACCGCTGAATGCCGGCTTGCTGGACCGCATCCTCCTCATCGCTGAGTGGCGGGGCATCGTCCTGATGGATGCTGCCGCCGAGGCGGATCAGTTCATCGCGCCACGCGCTGTCCCGCTCCGCCTCGGCCATGCTCAGCCCTTGACGACGATGCTGACGATCTTCGGCGCTCGGACGACGACCTTGACGATCTCCCGATCGCCGATCGACCGGATCACTCTCTCATCGGCGCGGGCCAGGGCTTCGAGCTCCGCCTCACCGATGCGCGCCGACACCTCGAGCTGAGCGCGCACCTTTCCGCCCACCTGCACCACCGCGGTGACGGAGTCCTCGATGAGGAGCTCGGGGTCCGCCGAGCGCCAGGTGACGAGGCCGACGGAGGGCTCGTGCCCGAGGATCTCCCACATCTCCTCCGCCGAATGCGGAGCGATGAGGTCGAGCATCACGGCGACGGTCTCGGCGGCCTCGCGCACCGCGGGATCGCCGGCGCCGGGACCGGCGTCGATCGTCTTGCGGGTGATGTTCACGAGCTCCATCAGCCGGGCGACGAGCACGTTGAACTTCGTCTGCTCGACCAGCGCCGGTGCCGCGGCCAGCAGCCTGTGCGTGGCACGGCGCAGCGCGGCGTCTCCCCCGTCGAACACGACGTCGACGGGGCTCGACACCTCGCCGGCGATCCGCAGGGCCCTGGCGATGAACTTCTGTGCACCCGTGGTCGAGACGTCGGCCCAGTCCTTGTCGTCCTCGACCGGTCCGGCGAAGGCGAGACCCACGCGCAGCGCGTCGGCGCCGTGCGCGTCGAGCTCGTCCTGGAACAGGACGAGGTTTCCCTTGCTCTTCGACATCTTCGTGCCGTTGAGGATAACCATGCCCTGGTTGATGAGGTTCGAGAAGGGCTCGGTGAAGTCGATCAGGCCCATGTCGAACAGGACCTTGGTGATGAAGCGCGCGTACAGCAGGTGCAGGATCGCGTGCTCGACGCCGCCGATGTACGAGTCGACGGGAGCCCAGCGCGCTGCCTCCTTCGGGTCGAACGCGAACGTGTCGCTGTTCGGCGAGAGGAAGCGCAGGAAGTACCACGAGCTGTCGACGAACGTGTCCATCGTGTCGGGGTCGCGCAGCACGGGGTCACCGGTCTCGGGGTCGACGGTGCGCACCCAGCTCTCGGCCGCGCCCAGCGGCGATGCGCCCTTCGGCGACAGGTCCAGACCCTCGACGCTCGGCAGCGTGACGGGCAGCTGCTCTTCGGGCACCGGGATGATCCGGCCGTCCTCGGCGTGCAGCATCGGGATCGGGGTGCCCCAGAAGCGCTGACGCGAGATCAGCCAGTCGCGCAGTCGGTAGTTCTTCGCGGCGCGGCCCGTGCCGGAGGCCTCGAGCTGCTCGATCGCCCGTGCGATCGCGTTGCGCTTGGACAGGCCGTTCAGCTCACCCGAGTTGATCAGGCGGCCCTCGCCCGTCAGCGCGATGCCGGTGACCGAGGGATGCTGGTCATCGAGGCCGGTGTCGATCGGCACGCCCTCGTCGTCGACCTCGATCACGGGCATCGCGCCGGTGACCGGTGCGGTGGTGTCGACGACGATCTTCACGGGCAGGTCGAACGCCCGCGCGAAGTCGAGGTCGCGCTGGTCGTGGGCGGGAACCGCCATCACGGCGCCGTGGCCGTAATCCGCGAGAACGTAGTCCGCGGCCCAGATCGGCAGTCGCTCGCCGTTCACGGGGTTGATGGCGTAGCGCTCCAGGAAGACGCCGGTCTTGGGACGATCGGTCGCCTGACGGTCGATGTCGGTGCTCTTCTGCACGTCCGACAGATAGCTCTGGAAGCGCTCGCGCACCTCCGCAGGAGCCTCGGCGGCCAGCTCGCCGGCCAGTTCTCCGTCCGGTGCGACGACGAAGAACGTCGCACCGTGCAGGGTGTCGGGGCGCGTCGAGAACACCGTCACCGGCTCGTCCCGTCCCTCGATGCGGAAGTCGACGTCGGCGCCGATCGAGCGACCGATCCAGTTGCGCTGCATCTGCAGCACCTTCGACGGCCAGCGGCCCTCGAGCTGGTTCAGGTCGTCGAGCAGACGGTCGGCGTAGTCGGTGATGCGGAAGTACCACTGCGTGAGCTTCTTCTTCACGACCTCGGCGCCGCAGCGCTCGCAGCGACCGTCGACGACCTGCTCGTTCGCGAGCACCGTCTGGTCGTTCGGGCACCAGTTCACGGGGCTCTTCTTGCGGTAGGCCAGCCCCCGCTCCTGCATCTTCAGGAACAGCCACTGGTTCCAGCGGTAGTACTCCGGGTCGGAGGTGTGCAGCACGCGCGTCCAGTCGAACGAGACGCCGTAGGACTGGAAACCCGTCTTCTGCTGCGCGATGTTCTGGTAGGTCCACTCCTTGGGGTCGGCACCCCGGCGGATGGCGGCGTTCTCCGCCGGCAGACCGAACGAGTCCCACCCGATCGGGTTCAGGACGTTGTGGCCGCGATGGCGCCAGAAGCGCGCGACGATGTCGGAGTAGAGGTAGTTCTCCGCATGCCCCATGTGCAGGTCGCCCGAGGGATAGGGGAACATCGCCAGCACGTATCGACGCGGGCGGGTGTCGTCGGCTCCGCCCGTGAGGAACGTCTGGTTCTCCGCCCAGTACTTCTGCCACTTGGCCTGGATGGCGTGAGCGGAAGGACCCTCGTCGTTGACGGGAGCGGAGGACAGGTTCTCAGACAACGAACGCACGACCAATCTGGGAGGAAAACCGGGATCAGTTCAGGATATCCGAACGCCAGAGCGCGGGCGTTCGGGCCCCCAGCGCGGCCAGCGGGGCTCTGGCCTTGATGGCGACCTCCGCGGTCTCCGCAGCGGCGATCGATCGCCAGGTGATCCCGCCGCCCGCACCGACGACGGCCTGATCAGCATCGACGACGATGCTGCGGATCACCATCGCGAGATCGAGCGCACCGTTCGCACCGACGTATCCGAAGCATCCGGCGTAGATCCCGCGCGGGCCGCCCTCGAGGTCGTGCAGAAGAGTCATCGCCGACAGCTTCGGCGCCCCCGTCATGCTCCCGGCGGGGAACGCCGCCTCGAGCAGATCGGCGAGCGTGGTCCCGGGCGCGACGGTTCCACTGACCGTGCTGACGAGCTGATGCACGGCCGGGTAGCTCTCGACCTGCCAGAGCGCATCGACACGGATGCTCCCGGGCACGCACACTCGGGAGAGGTCGTTGCGCATGAGGTCGACGATCATGACGTTCTCGGCGCGTTCCTTCTCATCGGCCACGAGTTCCGCGGCCAGCGCGGCATCCGTCTCCGTGTCGGCGCCCCGCGGGCGGGTGCCCTTGATCGGCTTCGTGCGCACGGCGCTTCCCCTGACGTCGAGGAACTGCTCGGGGCTCGCGCTGAGCAGCGCACGCCCCCCGATACGGAGGAACCCGCCATGGTGCGCGGGTGTCTCGGATCGGAGTCGCAGGTACGCGGCGACCGGATCGTGCTCCCCCGGGACGGTGAACCTCGTCGTGAGGCAGAGCTGGTAGGCGGCGCCCGCGCGGATGTGGTCCCGGCACCGTTCGATGAGTTCCCGGTACTGCGCGGGTGTGTGGCGCGCGTCCGCATCCTCCGTGATCCCGATCGGTTCGACGGATGCCGCCGCTCTCGGCTCCGCGACGAACGCGGCCCATTCCTCGAGCTCGTCGTCCGCGGCGAGCGCCCAGACCCGACCTGTGGAGTGTTCGATCGCAGCGATGCGCGTGGTGCGCAGCCACGCCCCGCCGTCGGCCGGCGCAGTGGGCGCGCCGGCTCGGCCTGCGCCGGTCTCGTAGTCGAACCAGCCGACCCAGCCGCCGCTGAAGGGGATGGCGCCCGTGAACGGGATGCCGCCGTGATCTGTCGTGTCCAGTCGCACATCCCGTGGGGCGGCATCACGCACCCCGGTGCCGAGGAAGCTCCAACCCTTCGCCGCGTCGGAGCCCGCGTCCAGCCAGAACACGTCCTCGAATGAACCCGCGAGAGCGAGGAAGAGCGCAGTGGTGTCGAGTCCCCCGTTCGGCAGGCGAGCGGCGTCCAGAGCGCGGGTGGTCAGAGGCTCGGGCACCTTGCCAGCCTAGAGGCGGCGCCCTCCCGTAGTCTCGTGACGTGGATGCCTTCCTGCTCTGGATCCTCGACACCGTCCAGTCGATCGATCCCGTCGCGCGCACCCTGATCGCCGCTGCGGCTGTGATGCTCGAGACGAGCATTCTCATCGGCCTGATCTTCCCCGGCGACACCGTCGTGATCATCGCGTCCATGGGCGTCGAGGGTCCGATCGAGGCGGTGGCCATGGTGGCCGCCGTCGTCGTCGGCGCGCTGATCGGCGAGAGCATCGGTTTCGTGCTCGGGCGTTGGCTGGGTCCCCGCATCCGCAGGTCTTGGGTCGGGCGGAAGATCGGCGAGAGGAACTGGGTCCGCGCCGAGACCTACCTGGCCCGGCGCGGAGGCATCGCGATCTTCCTCTCCCGGTTCCTGCCTGTGCTGCACTCGCTCGTCCCCCTCACCGTGGGGATGAGTCACTACTCCTATCGGCGATTCCTCGCGTGGACCGCCCCGGCGTGCCTGATCTGGGCAGCGGCGTATGTGAGCATCACGTCTCTCGCTGCGGGGAGCTTCCTGGAGCTGGTCGACCAGGTGCACTTCGCCGGGTACATCTTCGTCGGCGTGATCGCCGCGTTCCTGCTGCTCATCTTCCTCGGCAAGAAACTGATCGCCCGCTCCGAGGCCCGTCATCTCCACATCGGCGACGCGGAGACGGATCCCGACGTGAAAGACTGAGGCAATGGCCTCTGCATCCTCGGCCCCCCGGATCCACTGGTTCGCGCGCCTCGAGCACCGCTTCCACGTGTGGCGTGAAGGGCGTGCGCGCCGTCGCGGGCGGTCGGCGACGATCGTGCCCTTCCCCGGCTACGGCGGACCGGGCTGGGTGCGCGTCGTCGGTCGAGTGCTCATCGTGCCGCCGCAGCGGCGGACGAAGAACGGCGATCTCGCCAGCGTGCGGGGCTGGCGCAGCTTCGTCGGGATCCCGGTGAGCTTCGCGAAGGTCACCGTAAGCATCGGCGACACCATGCACGATGTCGTCGCCGATCGCGGCGGCGTGGTCGACGCGGTCATCCATGCCGACCTCCCCGCGGGTTGGCAGAGCTTCACCGTCTCGGTCGAGGGACAGCCGCCCGTCGAGGCCACGGCGTTCATCGTCGCCGCCGACACGAGATTCGGCGTGCTCTCCGACGTCGACGACACCGTCATGGTGACGGCGCTCCCCCGTCCCTTCATCGCGGCATGGAACTCGTTCGTCGTCGACGAGCACGCGCGACTGCCCGTGCCAGGGATGGCGGTGCTGCTCGATCAGCTCCTGCGGCAGCATCCGGGTGCTCCCATGGTCTATCTCTCCACCGGTGCCTGGAACGTCGCGCCCACGCTGCGGAGGTTCCTCGGCCGACACCTCTTCCCCAACGGGTCGATGCTCCTCACCGACTGGGGTCCCACGCACGACCGCTGGTTCCGCAGTGGCCGTGAGCACAAGCTCACCAACCTGCGGCGGCTCGCGACCGAGTTCCCGCACGTGAAGTGGCTCCTGATCGGCGACGACGGCCAGCACGACGAGGCCATCTACTCGGAGTTCATGTCCGAGCACCCATCGTCGGTCGCGGGAGTCGCGATCCGACGTCTGCTTCCGGCGGAGGCGGTGCTCGCCGGAGGCCGCGCGGGCAAGGAGCCGCACTCCGAGCACGTCGCCCCCTGGGTCAGCGCCGAGGACGGCGCAGGCCTGCGGGATCTGCTCGGCGAAGCCGGCATCCTGCACTGAGATGATGCTCTCCCGAGCCGAGTGGACGCGCCGCGAGCAGGCCCATCAGCAGCGAGCGGATGCTCTCACCGCCGACCACCGCGAGCGTGCGGCTCGACGCGAGAAGCATCCGGTCTGGGACTTCCTGTTCACCTACTACGGGTACAAGCCCGCGCAGCTGCGGCGGTGGCACCCCGGTGCCGGCATCGCGCTCGACGATGCCGTCGAGCGTCGCGACTGGCGCTGGTACGCGTCGGCCGGGTCATCGGGGGCGGTTCCCGATGCCGCGATGTTCGCGGATGACAAGCCGCAGCTCGCTGCGCTCGTGGAACGGATGCTGCGACGCACGGCGTCTCGCCCCGGGCAGTTCGGATGCTTCGGCCTGCACGAATGGGCCATGGTCTACCGCCAGGACGAGAACCGCCATCCGGTCCCGCTGCGCCTGGGGCGAACGGGCACCGACGCGGTGGTCGAGGATCACGACCTGCGCTGCACACACTTCGACGCGTTCCGCTTCTTCACCCCCGATGCGGTTCCCCTCAACCGCACCCCGCTGACCCGCGACGACCAGCCGCTGTTCGAGCAGCCGGGGTGTCTGCATGCGGGGATGGACCTGTACAAGTGGGCGACGAAGCTCGGCCCGCTGATCCCCGGCGAGCTGCTTCTCGACACGTTCGAGCTCGGCCGCGACATCCGCCTCCTCGACATGGAGGCAGCACCCTACGACCTCTCTGCCTGGGGCGTCGTCCCGGTGCGGATCGAGACGTCGGAGGGCAAGGCCGAGTACGTACGGCGTCAGCGGGTCTTCGCCGACCGCGGTGCTGTTCTGCGCAGCGCGCTGCTGGAGGCATGGCTCGGGGCGCCGATCGCCGCCTGAGGGCTCACCCGGCGGGGGTGCACGTCGGGCACACCGTCCACTCCGCGCTCGCAGCCGACGCGCTCAGCCGCAGTGCGAGCACCCGTGTCGCAGCATCCGCGAGTCTCTCCGCGGGCAGAGCGCCGCTCTGCACCGCCGCAGTGATGCCCGCAGCCATCTGCCCCGCGGTCTCGGGTGTGGATCCGGCGACCATTAGCAGGAGATCGCTGCCGGCGGCGAGGGCGCTCACGCCGTTCGCAACCGGGTCGCTGTAGGCGGAGATGCCGGAGGAGAGCAGCATCCCGAGATCGTCCGTGACGATCACTCCGTCGAATCCGAGGTCCTCCCGGGCGATCCGATGCCAGGCGGGCGACAGCGAGGCGGGAGCCGAGTCGACCGCGGTGTAGGAGAGATGACCGAACATGAGCAGCGATGCGCCCGCGTCGATGCCGGCGGCGAACGGCAGCGCATCGCTCGTCCGCCACTCCTCGAGGCTCTTCTCCGTGCTCGGGATCGCATGGTGCGAGTCCCCGGGTGCCGCACCGTGGCCGGGGAAATGTTTGAGCGTCGATGCGAGGAACTGCTCCTGCGCGACGGTCGCCGCGGCGACCCTGTCGGCGGAGCTCTGCGGGTCGGTTCCGAGAGCGCGTCCGAAGATGAACGACCCGGGATCCGCTGTCACGTCGGCGATCGTCCCGAAATCGACCGTGATGCCTGCCTGGGCGACGAGTGCTCCTCGACCGGTGAACGCGATCGAGGTCTCGTCCACCGGCAGCGCCTTGAGCGTCGTCGATGCGGCATACACGTCGCCGGCGAGCCGCGACACCAGGCCGCCCTCCTGGTCGACGGCGATGAGCGGAGGGAGGGCGGAGTCCAGGACGAGCGCCGCGCTGAGGCCCGCCAGCTCCTGCAGGGTCGTCGGGATGTTGGCTCCCATGAGCAGGAAGCCGCCGAACCCCTGCGCCATGTAGGCACGCAGCGCCGTCGGATCGGTGCTCGGGATGTGCCCCATGATCACGCTCGCGGCCTGCGCACTCGTGGGCATCGCGGCGACGAGCTCTGCCGCACGGGCCTCGGGGCCGCTGCGAGCTGGCGAGGTCTGCGCGGTGGTGGCCTGCGCGGTGGTCGCCTGCGCGGGGGCGGGCTGCACAGGGGCGGGCTGCACGAGCTCGGCCTGCGCCGATGTCGATGCCGAGGCGAAGAGCACCGCGAGAACCGCTCCGAGAAGCACGACCGCCCGTCGCCCGACCGCCGTGGCGCGGGTGGCCGTCATCAGTGCGAGAAGGCGTCCGCGATGGCGACGGCGCTCTCGGGGTCGCCGTTGCCGAAGCGCAGCGTCCTGCCGATCGTCGACGGGTCGGCGATGGTCGCGGCGATAACCGCGGCGACGTCGGCCCTGGTCACCTCGCCGCGCCCCGCTGGGTCGATCTGGATGCGCCCCGTGGGCTCGTCGAACGTGAGGGTGCCTGGGCCGAGGATCGTGCCATCGAGATCGACCGAGCGCAGATGCTCATCCGCTGCCCACTTCGCGTCCGCATAGGGGAAGAACGCGGCGTCCTCGGGTACGCCGTGATCGGCGGTGGATCCGAGCCAGGAGACCATGACATAGCGACGCACGCCGGCGAGCACCGCGGCATCCATCGAGCGGATCGCCGCGTCGCGATCGACAGCGTAGGTGCGGCCGGAGTCTCCCCCGCCCGCACCCGCCGACCAGACGACTGCGTCGTGACCACGGAGGATGTCGGCGAGTCCCTCGGTGTCGATGTTCTCGATGTCGGCGACGAGCGCCGTGGCGCCGCCGGCTTCGACGTCGGCGACATGGTCGGGGTTGCGGATCACGGAGGTGACCTCGTCGCCGCGAGCGACGAGGAGCGGAGCGAGCAGGAGGGCGATGCGACCGTGGCCGCCGAAGACGATGACACGAGACATGCCATCCAGCCTACGCGTGCTGCTCAGCGCGGGGTCTGCGTGCTGTCGATCACGAAGGCCTGGGGATGGTCAGGCAGGTAGCGCACGACGACCGGCTCTCCGCTGGGGAGGTAGACGTCGCGGTCGGGGTACACGGCAGGGCTGAAGAAGTTGCTCTCGAGCGTGTACTCGACGCCAGCGGTCGTCGAGAACGTCACCCAGTCGCCGTCCATCGTCGCCGTCGTGGGTATGCCGTGCTCATGGATGTAGGCGCGGGTCAGCGGCACGCCGGTGAGACTGAGGATGCCGATCACGAGGTTCGCCAGCATGACGAATGCGAGCACCCGGAAGAGGAGGCGACGTGCCCGCCCGAGGAGGCTCTCGGTCCTCCGCGGCTCGTCGGCGGCGAGCCCCTCGCTCTCGCGGACGATGCGCAGCGCCGCACCGGGGATCGCGCCCCGCGACGAGGCGGCGAACAGACCGAGGATCGAGAAGCCGGCGATGAACACCATCGCGTACGCGTGCGACGCCGGGAAGTTCAGCAGCCAGATCAGCGTGTCGGCGACGTTCATCGTGTGGGCTCCTTCTCGATCGTGACGGCGACGGTCTGCGGATCCTCGCGTCGATAGAAGGCCCAGATCGGGGAGCCGACCTGGAAGCGGGAGATCGCCTCCGGGTAGGCGAACACGGTCGTGTCGGCCTCCCAGGTCGCTCCTCCCTCCGGCGCCATCAGCACCGAGAGAGCGAGCTCGCTCTGGCCTTCGAGGCGGCGCCCGGTCGGGCGGATGGCGAGCACCGATGCGGGCACCTGGATACCCGTGGTGCGAGCGCGGACGAGATGCGGCGGGATGAGGCCCCGGGCGATTCGCCACTGCAGCATCGCCTCCCGCACCTCGGGGTCGCGCAGGTCCGCGAGCTCGACGACGTCCGGACGCGCGGGGTCGTATCGCACCGGTACCGGCTGCCCGACCTGGAGGCTCGCGATGTCGCTCGCGTCGATCAGCATCCGCATCTGGCCGACGAACTCCTCGCCCTCGGGGGGTGTGACGCGGACGAAGACGTCGTACTGGGGGACGTCGTTGATCTCCGTCCCCGTGCGATCGATCCTGACGATCCGGCCGACGCCCAGTCGGGTCTCGCCCCGGGCTGCACGACCACGACTGATCCCACGGAAGCCGCTCATCACTCCGCCGAGGGACCCGATGATCCCCCAGGCCACGCCGATGAGGATCGGGGCGCCCAGCGTGTCCTCGCCGGCGAACGGAAGAATCGAGTGCCGTTGATCGACCCCGAAGAGACCTTCGCCGGTCCAGATCACGAGCCATGCCGACAGCAGCAGCCAGACCACGAGGAAGACGATGCGCAGCATGCGTCCAGGCTAGCGAGCGTCGACGGTCTCGCGCTCTCCCTCGAGGATCCGCTGCACGCCCTTCGCGGCCGACCGACCGGCCCTGTTGGCGCCGATCGTGCTGGCCGAGGGACCGTAGCCGACGAGCTGGATGCGCGGATCGGCCACCGCTGTCGTGCCACGTCCGTGGCGATCCAACTGGATGCCGCCGGCAGCGGAGCGCAGATGCAGCGGTGCGAGGTGCGCGATCGCCGGGCGGAAGCCCGTGGCCCAGAGGATGACGTCGACGGGTTCGAACGATCCATCGGCCCAGCGAACGCCGTCCGGCTCGATACGGCTGAACATCGGACGCCGGTCCGCGTACGCCCCGAGGCGCTCCGCCTCCTGCTCCTGGGGCCGCAGCATGAGCCCGGTGACGCTGACGACGCTCTCCGGAGGAAGACCCTTCGCGACGCGCTTCTCGACGAGGGCGACGGCGGCGGCTCCCGCCTCGGGAGTGAAGTCGTCGGTGCGCCAGACCGGCTCGCGTCGGGTCGCCCAGATGGTGTCGGTGAGCGGCGCGAGAGCACCGAGGAACTGCACGGCAGACGCGCCACCTCCGACGACCAGCACGCGCTTGCCGATGAATTGCTCAGGTCCCGGGTAATCGACGGTGTGCAGTTGCTCGCCGAGGAACGTCTCCATGCCGGGGTAGTGCGGGAGGAACGGATGCGTCCAGGTGCCGGTGGCGTTGACGAGGGTGCGGCCGCGCCATCGCCGGTCGCCGGCGTGCACCACGAGGACGCCGTCGTCGTCCTGGACGCGGTCGACGCGGACCGGGCGGATCACCGGAAGCCGGTGCGCGCGCTCATAGGCGCCGAAGTAGGCGGGTACGGCGACGTTCGCGCGCTGGCCGTCGCGAGGCGGGGGCGTATCGCCGGGGAGCTCGGCGACGCCGTGGACGTCGCGCATGGTGAGAGCGTCCCAGCGGTGTCGCCATGCCCCGCCGGGTTCGGCGTCAGCATCGAGGACGACGTGGCGGATGCCGAGGCGGGTGAGGTGGTACGACGCCGAGAGTCCGGCCTGGCCGGCTCCGATCACGATGCTGTCGAAGATGCTCACCCTGATCCCAACGGTTCCGGGTTCGGCGTTGTTCCTAGAGCTCGATCTGGTAGTGGGTGAAACCGCTGTGCGTGGCGACCCGATCGTACAGATGGCGGGCCGTCTCGTTGCTCTCCTGGGTCAGCCAGTACACCTTGGTCGACCCGTGCTCGCGCGCCCAGTCGGTGACGTGGGCGATCAGGGAACGTCCGACTCCCCCGCCTCGGGTGTCCGGTGCGACGAACAGGTCTTCGAGGTACGTGTAGTGGCTGGTGGTCCAGGTGGCGGCGTGCGTGAGCCAGTGCACGATCCCGATGGCGCGGCCGTCGTCGTCGCGGGCGATCGCTCCGTGGAGCTCGGCGTCGGCCACGAGTCGACGGAAGGTCTCCCCGGTGACGGCATCCGGCACGCTCGCCTCGTAGAACGTCAGGTAGCCGTTCCAGAGCTCCGTCCAGTCGTCGAGGTCGGCGGCGGTGATCGGGTGGATGCTGGCCATCGCTCCAGCGTACGGGCAGCGATGCCCGGCCGACGCGCCCGGGATCGCCGGGCCGATTGGCGGTGGCGGCGATTCCTGTAGTACGCTTTTCGAGTTGCTCCGGAAGGTTCGGGCAGCGAGATGGGCCTGTGGCGCAGCTGGTAGCGCACCTGCATGGCATGCAGGGGGTCAGGGGTTCGAGTCCCCTCAGGTCCACGAAAAACCCGCGAGAAATCGCGGGTTTTTGCGTTTCCGGGCACGAGCCACGGACATCGACCTCAAGAAGCGGCTCCAGCGCTTGACCTGTAGCGCGCAACAGGTTGAACAATGAGGGCATGTCCGATCTGCTGCTGCCCGATGTCGATGCCGTCGTACCACCCGAAGGACTTCCGATCGGCAAGGTCGCCGAGGCGATCGGCGTCGGAGTCGAGGCGTTGCGCTACTACGAGCGCGAGGGCCTGATGCTCCAAGCGGCACCGCGCGACTCCGGCGGTCGCCGTCGATACGGCGAGAGAGACGTGGCATGGATCTCGGGCCTGGTGATGCTGCGCCAGACCGGCATGCCGATCTCGGACATCCGCGTGATCGCGGAACTGAGTCGGCGCGAGGGCACGGAGCAGGAGCGCCTGATGTTCTTCCAGGAGCACCGAGCACGCGTGCTCGAGCGTCTCGATCAGACGCACCGGCACCTCGCCGCCATCGACCGGAAGATCGACAGCTACCGAGCAGCACAGGCGAGGGAACGAGATTCTCGGGACCGCATGCCCGAGGCTGCGCCGGCGACCGATCTGCACGCGATCCTCTCGGCATGGTGGGAGGCCATCGCGGCACTCGATCTCGATTCACCGCAGAAGGACTGGGACGCCATGACCTCCTACCTTGCCGACGACTGCGTCGTCTACTTCGGAGGAATGGGTTCGCCGGCGACTGCGGGCGTCGGAGCCGTCGACGCGGACCTGAGGAAGGTCCTGACGTATTGGAGGCTGGTCGAGCGCCGCGTGCTCACACGCGGAGCGGATGCTGCAGGCACGACCATCTTCGCCAGCATGAACAACCGGCTCGAGATCCTCGGCGAGGCGCTCGACTTTCCCGAGACCGAGGTCGTCACGTTCGACGAGGAGGGAAGGATCGCACGGTACGAGTTGTACTGCGATCCGGCCCCGATCGCGGCCCTGATCGCCGCGAGGAGGCCCGCCGCCTGACGCACATGCTGGGCTGAGTGCCTAGAATCGACGAGGAACCATCACGCTGCGCTGGCGGGATTCACTCTGCCCGTCGGACGGCCGACAGGATCAGCATCCGAAGATCCGCCTCTTAGTGCACCCGTCGGATACGACCGGCGCACTGGACATCGGAGGCGATCATGTACGTGAAGATCTGCGGGCTGTCGACCATCGAGACCCTCGGCGCGGCGCTCGACGCCGGCGCGGATGCTGTCGGGATGGTCATCAGCACGAGAAGCGTGCGCAACATCTCCCCCAATACCGCTCGGTCGCTCTGCGACTATGCCGGTCGGTCCGCCGATCGGGTGCTGGTCGTGAACGATCTCGCCGTCGACGACGCCGTCCGACTCGCCACGACCATCGGTGTCGACGTGCTGCAGTTGCACGGCCCGAAGTATGCGCGCGCCGACCTGGAAGCGGCCGCCGGGCTCTTTCCTCGCGTCTGGCGCGCGACATCGCTGGCGCACTTCGGCGGCGAGCCGGTCGGCGCGTGGGGCGAGGAGTCGCTGCTTCTCGACTCGCCGGTACCCGGCTCGGGTGAGACCTGGGACATCGGCGGACTGGCGGACGGCCCCATCGAAGGGCGCTGGCTCCTCGCTGGCGGCCTCGACCCCGACAACGTCGGCGACGCGGTGCGCGCTGCGCGCCCGTCCGGGGTGGATGTCTCCAGCGGCGTGGAGTCGGAACGGGGCGTCAAGGATGCAGAGCTGATCTGGCGGTTCATCGCGGCAGCTCGGTCCGTCGACGCGTAACGCGAACGCAGACGTTCACAACGGCCGCGGACGCAGTGCACCCCTTTCGTTATCCAGTCGTGATCTTCACGACTGCAGGAGCCGTCGATTCTTTGTTCGAATGTCGGTGGTTGGTGGTGTACTCGTCGCATGGTGGTTCTGGTGGATGCGTCGGACTCGCAGATGGCCGTGTTGGCTGATCTGGTCGAGTCGTTGAGCGCGGCCGATGCCACCCTGAACGCGATGATGGCCGCACGGGACGGGATGCTCGCGCTCGCCGGTCGCGTCGCCGTGGATATCGCCCGTCAGGGGGCGCACCCCGACCGGGGCGACATGACGATCCGGGCCGTTGCGGCCGAGATCGGGCAACGGTTGCGGGTCAGTGATCGCACGATCGAACGCCGCATCGGTGACGCGTCCTGGCTCGTCGACGGATTCCCCGCCGTCTGGCAGGCACAAGCGGCAGGGCGGATCAGCTCCGCCCACGCCCGGGTCATCATCGATGCCGGCTCCCACCTGGAGGACGACGCCGTGCGGGCGGCATATGCGGCGGCGGTGCTGCCGTTCGCCGAGGTCGAGTCCCCGAACCGGTTGCGGCCGATCGCGAACAGGATCGCGGAACGCTTCCACCCCCGCAGCATCGACGACCGTCACAAGGCCGCACGCCCGAAACGACGCGTCTGGACAGCGGATACCGACGACGGCATGGCCGACCTGCACGTCCACGCCCCCGCCGTGCTCATCCACGCGATGATGGACCGCCTCTCCCAAATGGCACACCGCCTCCGCGAAGAGAACCAGAAAGCGAAACGAGACGCCACCACCGCCGGGATCCCGTTCGACGCAGACGACCGCACCGTGGACGAGATCCGCGCCGACCTCATCGCCGACCTCGTCCTCACCGGCACCCCCACCGGCCACGACACCACCGACACACTCCTCACCGAGATCTGAACCGCCCTGGGTTTCGTTCCGTTCCTTTATCGAGAGGATGGGAACATGCCCGCGAAGTATCCGGAAGCGTTCAAGGACCGTGCGGTCCGCATGGTGTTGGACAGGCTCGAGGCCGATGAG